>DAIRFU010000486.1:0-5567 GCA_036794935.1 Kofleriaceae bacterium
GCTTGTACGCGGCGAGATCCCAGCCGCGCGAGGCCGAGTGCGCGGTCGCGACCTCGAGGACCCAGCGCAGGTAGACGAGGTTGGACACGTGGCCCAGCTCGTCGATGTCCGCCTCGGTGGCGGTGATCGGAAAGCGGAAACGCTCCGGCACGGCCGCGGACTGTACCTGTTAACGTCGTGCCATGGGTGACGATGCACGTGTCCTGAGAGGGCGGCTCGAGCGTGGCGAGGCGAGCGCGGCGGATGTGGTGCCGCAGCTCGCAGCGGCCGCACTCGAGGCACCGACCCGGGCCGCGCGGCTCGACGCGTGCCGGCTGCTCGGCGATCTCGCCGGCCGCGCGCTCGGTGCCGAGTGGGAAGTCGCGGAGCGCGCCGCGTTCGCGCTCCTCGAGGCGGCGCGGCTCGCCGACACCGCGGCGGACAAGCGCGGCGTGCTCGCCGCGATGGGGCGCGGGTTTCGCAACCTGTGGCTCTTGCCGTTCGTGCATCGCCGGCTCTCCGATCGCGATCCGACGATCGCCGCGGCGGCGCTCGACGCGGCGGGCGGCCTCGGCTTCCCCGCGCTCGAGGAGGCGGTCGCCGCGTTTCTCACCGACGGCGCGCCGGCGCTGCTCCGCCGTGCCGCGATCGGCGCACTCGGCCGGATGGGCGCCGTCAGCGCGGTCGACCGGCTGGTCCCCCTCGTGCTCGGCGACCCGCACGAGGCCGCACCCGCGCTCGACGCTCTCACCGAGATCCGCTCGCCGGCGGGCCGCGACGCCGCGATCGCCGCGCTCGAGGGCGAGCTCGAGCCCGAGGTCCAGATCGCCGCGGTTCGTTACCTCGCCGAGCTCGGCGCGCTCGAGGTGCTGCCCGTGCTGCGCCGGCTCGCCCGCGCCGACGCCCCCGAGATCCGGATCGTCGCGAACATGGCGTCGCGCGCGCTCAAGGCCGAGCGCGACCGCGATGCCGCCGAGCGCTTCCTGGTCGCGCTCAGCGAGCCCGATCGCGCCGTCCGCGCCGTGCTCGCCCGCCGCCTGCGCACGCTGACCGTCAAGGACGTGCTCGAGCAGGCCGAGGTCCTCCTCGGCCCCGCGGGCGGGAGTGAATCCCGCCCGCTCCATCTCGGGGAGGACGCCGCCGGCGTCGTCCAGATCCTCGGCGAGATCCGCGACGCCGAGATCACGCGCTACCTGATCGGCCTCGCCGCCCGCAGCGATCTCGAGACTCACGTGCGCGCGCGCGCGATCGGCGCGATCGAGGCCGACCAGACCTGGGAGCGCGACGAGCTCGCGACGCTCGCCCACCGCGCCGAGCTCGACGAGTCGCTGCGCGCCGCCGCGGTGCAGGCGATGGGCGCATTCGCGACCAGCGCCGAGCTGATCGAGCGCGTCGCCGATCTCGCGACCTCACCATCGCCCGCGATCCGCGGCGCCGTGTTGTGGGCGCTCCAGCTCGCGCGCCGGCCCGGTGACGGCAGCGACGCCGCGGCGATCGGCAACCTCGTCGAGCCGATGCTCGATGATGCCGAGCCGATGGTGCGCCGCCGGTCCGCGTACGTCGCCGGCAACCTCGGGCTCGACAAGCTCGCCCCTGCCCTCGCGCGGCGCTGCGCGCACACCGAGCCCGCGGACCTGCGCCTCGCCGCGTACGTCGCGCTCGGCGAGCTCGGCATCTCGGGAGGCGCCAGCCTGGGTGGCGAGGTCATGACGAAGATCATCGCGGCCGTGCGGCGCGAGGACGATCCGCGCGTGCTCGGTGCCGCGTCGAACGCGCTGATCGCGGCCGCGCCCGAGCCCGGTGCGGTCGGCCAGCTCGCCGGCCGCGCGTCGCAGCTGCTCTCGGCGCCCGATCCGCAGCTGCGCGAGGCCGGAGCCGAGCTCGCCGGTCTGCTCGGAGGCGCGGTTCCCGCGGCCGCGCTCGCCCCGCTCGCGAAGGACGATGCGCCGGCGGTGCGCGGCGCCGCGGTGTGGGCGCTCGGCAAGCTCGCCGATGCCGCGAGCGAGAAGACTCTGCTCGCCGCGTTCGACGACGACGACGAGACCATCCACGAGCGCGCGGCCACCGGCCTGCTCCGGCTCGGTACCCCGGCGGCGCTCGCGCAGGCGATCGCCTACGTCGCCGGCCACGGCGATCCAGCGGCACGCGGCGCGCTCGCGGCCGCGATCCACATCCCGCCCGCGCACGCCGAGCGCCTGGCGCCGGCGATCGACGGCGCGCTCGCGAAGGTCAGCGCCGACGATCCGGCGTTCGAGCCGCTCGTCCGCCTCAAGCTCGCGACGCACGCCGCGCAGGGGCCGGCTGCCGCCGCGATCGATGTCGACGCCGAGATCGCCGCCGTGTTCCCGAGCTATCCGCAGCTCGCCAGGCTGCCCGGCTTCGACGCGCTCGTGAAGAGCATGCGCACGGCGGAGTCGCTGTTCCACACGACGGCCAACGACGCGCAGGCCGACCTGTCGCCACCGATCACGCTGTGGATGAAGGTGCTCGAGAACTACGTCCACGCATGGCTCGGGCCGCGGATGGCCGGCCTGCAGCGCGACCCGTCGACGCTGTTCGACTACGTCGATCGCGTGATCGCCGGCCGGTGGAGCGGCTACTCGCGGTGGATCGAACCCAAGTGGCGCGACCCCGCCGAGGTCGGCACCGCGAAGGTCGATATCCCGCTGCGCTCGATCCCGAACGCGGTGCGCGAGCTCCAGGAGCACCGCCGCAAGCGCCTCGACTCGCCGCTATCGGTGACCGAGTGGGCGCGCATGATGGTGCTGTTCGCGGTCGATCATCCGTCGAGTGGCTTTCGCAACCTGTTCAAGCTCGGCGGCAAGGGTGGCGAGCGGACGATCGCGCTCGCGCACCGGCTGCACACGCTCGCGGCGGTGCGCAACCTCGTCACCCATCGGGCGAGTGCAGGTGCGGCGACCCTCGCCGCATTCCGCCGTGGCTACTACGCGGCGTTCGAGGATCTGGTCGCGCTCGCCTAGTTCGCTTCGATCTCGAAGCTCTCGGCGAGCTTGGCGCGGAAGCTCGACATCTGGGCGTCGCCGCTCGCGAGCTCGAGCCTGCCATCGTTGACGTCGATCGTGTCCCAGGCCACCGCCTCGAGTGCGTGCGCGAAGTTGATCCGGAGCTTGACCGTCGCTGTCTCGCCGGGGCTCACCATCTCGTCGATGTCGACGTTGAACGCGAGCGGGCTCGAGTCCTCGATGCGGTACTCGAGCTCGTCGCTGCCGACGACGACATGGCCGCGGATCTCGTACGCGTCGTTGCTGTCGCCGTCGAACTCGAGCGCGACCTGCGAGTACAGCCCCGTCGGCGCGTCGTCGAACGCGATGTCCTCGGGGTTCGCACAGAGTGCGCTCCACGCGAAGCACATCTCGACCGCGCTCGCGGTCGTGCGAGGATCTCCGGGTCCGGCGTCGCCGACCACGCGCAGGCTGCCGAGCGCGAACCGCGCGCGTTCGATCGAGATGCCGTTGTCGATGCTGCTCGGCAACCCAGGTGCCGTCGACCATTGCACGATCATGCCGGACGGTCCGACGGCGGCATCGGCGCCGGTCGTGTCGTCGGCGTGACACCCGACGAGCATGCCGGCGACAACTACGCACCGGATCGTCCCCTGCATGACGCCTGATGGTAGCAACCACGAGGCCACGCCGAAACCCAAACAAGCTGGCGAATTCGTGCGCCACGACGTGCACGCAACTTGCCCACTGTGCACGATCTGTACAAAGCAATGGCAACCGAGCTCCAGACGCAGGAAGCGGGAACCGCATTTGCGGTCCAGGATGCGGCACACGCGTTCGTCGTCCTGCACATCGAAGGCGAGCAACGCTCGCGCGTGCTCGATCTCCCCGATGGGGTGGATGTCACATTCGGCCGCTCGCGTGGCGCGACCGTCACGGTCGAGAGCGAGAAGGTGTCGCGCATGCACGCACGTGTACGCCGCACCGGTGACCTGATCGAGGTCGAGGATCTCGGCTCGCGCAACGGCACGCGCGTCAACGGCGACAAGATCGAGGGCATCGTGCGCGTCACCAACGGTGACGAGATCGCGATCGGCTCGATCCTCGCCGTGGTCGGCATGACGAGTGGCCTGCGCCGCTCCAGTCCCGTCGCCGACGATGCGCGCGGCGAGGCGCGGCTCGTCTCCGAGGTCGATCGCTCCGTGCGCTACCACCGCCCGCTCACGCTCGGCCTGATCCGCTGCGCGAACGACGCCGTCGTCGATGCCATGGCGCGCTCGCTGCGCCCGATGGATCTGATGGCCGAGGACGCGGCTGACGACTACCTCGTGATCCTCCCCGAGCTCAACCGCATCGACGGCGAGACCGCGATGGAGCGCCTGCTCGACTTCGCGCGCGGTGCCGGCCTGACCGTGAAGTCTGCGGTCGCCAGCTGCCCCGAGGATGGCACCAGCGTCGAGACCCTGATCGGTGCCGTGC
Source organism: Kofleriaceae bacterium (assembly GCA_036794935.1). Classification (GTDB taxonomy): domain Bacteria; phylum Myxococcota_A; class Polyangia; order Haliangiales; family Haliangiaceae; genus JABFXX01. Next base: position 4,422 of record DAIRFU010000486.1, read on the forward strand.
GCCAGAGCCTGCGCACCGGCCGCAACTCGCGCGAGCTGGTCTCCGCGCCCGAACGCAACGAGCACATCGTGCTCGATCCCGCGATGAAGCGTGTCTTCGGCCTCGTCGATCGCATCGCCGACAGCGCGATGACCATCCTCATCCTCGGCGAGACCGGCGTCGGCAAGGAGGGTGTCGCCGAGGCGATCCATGGCAAGTCGAGCCGCCGCGACAAGCCCCTCATCAAGCTCAACTGCGCCGCCCTCCCCGAGACCCTCCTCGAGAGCGAGCTCTTCGGTTACGAGAAGGGCGCGTTCACGGGCGCCGACAAGCGCAAGGTCGGCTTCTTCGAGGCGGCCGACGGTGGCACCCTGTTCCTCGACGAGATCGGCGAGATGCCGCTCGCCCTGCAAGCCAAGCTCCTCCGCGTCCTCGAGCGCAAGGTGATCACGCGCGTCGGTGGCACCGCCGAGATCGCGACCGATGCCCGCGTCGTCGCCGCGACCCACCGCGACCTCGAGGCCGAGGTGCGGGCCGGCCGGTTCCGCCAGGATCTGCTCTATCGCATCGGCGGCTTCACGATCGTCGTGCCGCCGCTGCGCGATCGCGGAAGCGAGATCTTGCCGCTCGCCGCGCACTTCGCGCGACTCACCGCGCAGGAGCAGGGTCGCCCCGCCCCCACCCTCGGCGACGATGCGCGCGAGGCCCTCGCCGGCTACACGTGGCCCGGCAACGTGCGCGAGCTCAAGAATGCGATCGAGCGCGCGCTCGTCCTGTGCGGCGAGGCAATCACCGCCGCCGATCTGCCCGACAAGCTGCGCGATGCCCGCCAGCGCGTCGCGCCGGTCACGCCCGCCGCCGACATGCGCGGCCACCTCGCCGAGGTCGAGCGCGCCGCGATCGTGACCGCGCTCGAGGCCGAGGACCAGAACCAGACCCGCGCTGCGCGCCGGCTCGGGCTGTCGCGGCGGGCGTTGATCTACAAGATGGAGAAGTACGGACTAAAACCCCCGCCGAGTCGGGCAGATAGCTGACGCTCAGGGCGTTTTCTCCCCGGTTTCTCCTTTCGGCCTCGCGCATCGACGGCTGCGAGATTTCTTTCGGCCACGACTAGTGATCGCGGAGCCCGACCGCTACCCGTTGCTCCCGCAACTTCCGCTTTCCCGA
>DAIRFU010000934.1:0-1634 GCA_036794935.1 Kofleriaceae bacterium
AACTCCCGGTCGTTGGTCAACAGCTCAAACATCGCGATCGTATAGCGCAGGTCGCGCTGCGCGAAGTCGTACTCACCGGCGCCGACAATTGTGGGCATGATGAAGTCACCGTTGCCCGATGCCGCTTGCTCCACGAGTTGGCTGCGGAACAGCTCGCCGACGAGCGGTTCGAAGACCACGTTCGCAGCGAAGATCGCCTCGCACCAGTCATCGATGCCGGTGAGCTGCTCGGCGGTCTTGCGGACGCCCTGCCAGGCCGGGTCACTGTTCCAGGCCTCGATGTGCGCCGCGCCGTCGAAGCTCTCGATCTCCTCGCTGAGCGTCAGGTTGTACAGCGCTAGGTCCTGAGCGGTCCGGATCCGGTGCATGCTGTTGACCGAGATGGCGTTGTTGTGCATGTTCGTCGGTGCACGGCGGTTGGCGTTCGCGAACAGGTACAGCCCGAGGCCGTGCTCGACGTGCATCCAAGCGCCGATGTTGCGCTCCACGAAGGTCACCCAGTTGCGGTTCCACTGCTCGAACGCCTTGGTCTCGCGCGCGGTGTCGATGTTCGCATTGATCTGCCGGACCACGTTGGCGTTGTAGCGGTAGAGCGTGAGCTCCCACTCCTCGTTCGGGTCGCGGAACTCGTGCCAGCCGAGAGCCGGCCAGTCGTAGCCCCGGCCGCCGGACCCCGGGAAACGTTCGGGCTCTGGCCGGTCGCTTCCCCATGCCTTCAGGGCGGTCCAGTCAAGCGGGTACCCGCCGCGACCGTCGGCGAAGCCGTACAGCCAGCCCTGGCTCAGGTAGTGCCGAGGATCGGGCTGGACTTCGACCGTGACGTCCTCGTAGTGCGACTGTCTGCGCTTCTGCGGCGTGAAGTAGTTGAACCGTCGAGCGTTCGAGTCGGGGAACTCGCGCGCCCCGGCCTCCGCGTCCGTGAATTCGGGCTTCGGCAGGTCGCGTTGGGTGGTTGTCGTCGTCATTAGGACGCCCTTCCTATCGCTGGAGCGGAATCGGGTTCACCGGTCGTGGTGAACTTGTCGTAGTAGATGCGTTTCTCCGGTGTCCCGAGATCAGTGAGCACCGCGATGGCCGCCTCGACCATCGGTGGTGGGCCACACACGTACGCGTCGACGTCGGCGAGCTCGCCCACTTGCCGCCGCACGACGTCGGTGATGAAGCCGACCTCACCCTCCCAGCCGTCGCCGTCGGTCGACTCCGACAACGCCGGCACGTAGCGGAAACCCGGCAGCGTCTCCTCGAGGGCTCGCAGCTCCTTCTCGAAGCACAGGTCCTGGCGGCGCCGCGCCCCGTAGTAGTAGGTGGCTTTGCGGCTGATGCCACGCTCGGCCAGCGACCGCAGCAGGCACAGGATCGGCGCCATGCCGGCGCCGCCGCCGATGAAGATCAGGTCGCTGTCGCGGCCCTCGCGGAGGGTGAAGACACCGAACGGGCCGGTGATATCGAGCCGGTCGCCGATGGTCAGCCCCGTGTCCAGAAAGTGCGAGAACAGCCCGTCCGGATAGACCCTGATCACGAACTCAAGGTGCCCGCTGTCCCTGCTGGACGTGTTGGCCATCGAGAATGACCGTGTCTGGTCGGTGCCGGGCACAGCGATGTCGACGTACTGCCCGGGGAAGAACTTGATCTCC
>DAIRFU010000487.1:0-5548 GCA_036794935.1 Kofleriaceae bacterium
GTACGGTACCGACTCGCGCTCGTAGCAGCGGCCGGTCAGCACGAGCGCGCCGCGCGCGATCGCCTCGTCGATGAAGTGATGGACGAGCGCGCTCTTGCCGACGCCCGACGGTCCCTCGACGAACACCGAGATCGTGCGGCCCTCTTCGACCTCGGAGAGCGCGGCGCGCAGGATCTCGAGCTCCTCGCTGCGGCCGACGAACGAGCCGGCGAGCGACGGCGACGAGGTCACCGCTGGCCGGCTGTCGCGCGACCCCTCGCGCTTGCCGAGCCGGCGCAGCACGCCGTTGCCCGACGGGCGCCGCAACGGATCGGCGTTCAGCAGATCGGCGCAGAGCGCGTCGAGATCGGGCGGCACGTCCGGCGAGATGCTCGATGCGCGCGGGGGATCGATGCGCTGCTTGTTCAGCATCACGGCGAGCGCGGTATCGCCGTCGTGCGGCAACTGCTGGGTCAGCGCCTCGAACAGGATGACGCCGAAGCTGTACCAGTCGGCGGCCGGCCCGACCTCGGCCTGCACGGCCTGCTCCGGCGCCATGTACACCGGCGTGCCGACGATCGTCTGGCTGCGCTGGAGCCCACCGTCACTCGCGCTCGCCTCGACGAAGCCGAAGTCGAGCAGCACGACGCGGCCGCTCGCGTCGACGAGCACGTTCGACGGCTTGACGTCGCGGTGCACGAGCCCGGCGTCGTGGAGCGCGCACAGCGCCTCGGCGAGCTGCACCATCGCATCGCGGAGCTTCTGCACGTCGTAGTCGCCGAGCTCGTCGCGGATCGCGTGCAGGATGTGCTCGCCGCGCACGCACTCCATCGCGATGAACCACTGGCCGGCGTGCTCGAACAGCTCGTAGTGCTGGCACACGTTCGGGTGCTCGATGCCCTGAAGCAGCCGGAACTCGCGCTTCAGCCGGTAGAGCGCCTCCGGCGTGACGTCGTGTAGCGTCTTGATCGCGACCGTCGCGCCGGTGTCGCGATCGACCGCTTCGTAGACGACGCCGAGACCGCCGGAGCCTAGCGCCCGTCGGATCTCGTACCGCTCCAGCTCCGACGGCTCGAACTTCAGCACGTAACAATGACTATAGTACGACCCACATGTACGACGAGCTGAGTACGTGCACCGTAGATGGCATCCGCCTGCGGATCGATCGCGTGCCGGCCCGCGGAGCCCGACGAGGCGCGGTCGTCTGCCTGCACGCGATGATGACGGACGGCCGCTATTTCGGTGCCCGCCGCGATGGCTCGTTCGCCGCCGCCCTCGCCGACCGCGGCCTCGAGGTCTACGTGGCCGATTTCCGGGGCCACGGCTCCTCGGTGCCCCCTTCTGCCGGCGAGGCCGACTGGAGCTTCGACGATCTCGTCGAGCTCGACCTGCCGGCGATCCTCCAGCTCGCCTCCCGAGCCTCCGGGCTGCCGGTTGCCGAGCTCGCGATCCTCGGCCACTCGCTCGGTGGGCTCGTCACGTGCGCCGCGCTGGGCACCGGCCGCATCCCGCCGCCGCGCGTGCTCGGGCTCGCGGCGACCTCGGTGTGGCTCGGCGAGACCGCGGCACGTCGCGCGCTGATGACGGCGTATCGCGGCGTCACCGCGCTGTTCGGCCGTGCGCCGATCCGGGCGATTCGCGCCGGTACCGCGGACGAGTCGGCGACGTATGTCCACCAGCTCACGAGCTGGTCGGCGCAAGGCCGGTGGACGAGCCTGCGTGGCGTCGACTACCTGATCGCGCTCGAGACGATCACCACACCCGCGTTCGCGTTCACCGGCGCCGGCGACTGGATGTGCCGGCCCGCCGACGCCGAGCTGATCACGCGGAGGATCCCAGGCTGCGGGCCGCTGCGCGTCGTCGGCCGCCGTCACGGCGACCCGCTCGATCCCGATCACTTCCAGCTGTTCACCCGCCCCGAGCTGATCGCGCTACGCGGCGAGATCGCCGACTGGCTCACTGCGGCGTGAGGGTCACGCGCAGGTGCGCGCTGGCCGGCACGCCGTACGCGGCAGGCGCGACCTCGCGGACCTGGCGCACCGGATCGATCGCGCCGGTGTTCGGCGCCGGCTGCTGCGGTCCGGTGTCCGGACCGATCGCGGGCTCCTGATCGACCTCGGTGCCGGCGTCGTAGATCGCGATCGAGTCGCTGACGTCGCCGCTGACCGGCATGTCCCACGCGTCGAACAGCGCGATGCCGTCCGACCCGGTCGCGAAGAACCAGTCGTCGCTCATGCCGAACATCGTCGCGAACGACAGCCGATCACCGGGCAGCCCCGACACCGTGAGCTCGAACGCGTCGCCCGGCCGCGCCGCCCCCTTCGTGTCCCTACCGACCGGGATATCGAACGCGCCTGCATCGATGAGGTCGCCGGACGCGGCGACACCGACCATCGCGTCGAGCAGCGGCCCGTTGTTGCCGTCCTCGACGAGCCGCTCGAGCCCTTGCTCGCGATCGACGAGCCCGAGCGAGTACAGCGGCTCGGAGCCATCGTGGAGCACGTAGACGCCGGGTGAGATCGGCGTCGGCCAGCCAGTCAGCGCGTGCAGCGACGCGGCGAGCATCGGCGCCCGCCCCGACTCGGCGACCAGCTCGAGGCCCTGCGCGCGATCGGGCTCGCCCGGCGTGAACAGCGGCGCCGGCGCGGCGTGCAGCGCCCACACCGGAGGTGACACGTGGATGTCGCGCGCACCCTGCGAGGTGACCAGCGTCGTCTGCGTCGACACGTTCTCGATGCGCAGCGTGAACTGGCGGCTCGCACCCGGCGTCAACGTGACCCGGATCATCGATGCGATTGCCGGCAGCTCGAAGAGCGAGCCGTCCGACAGCGTCGCCGTCTGGCCGAGCTCGCGCACCGTGCCGTCCGGATCCGGCGCGCCCGCATCGGGAGCACTCTGATTCGGGCCGACCGAATCGCCGACGCCCGGCTCCTGGTCGATCTCGGTGCCCGCGTTCCACAGCGACACCTGGTCGGTGACGTCACCCGCGATCGGGTTGCCCTCGGCATCATGCAGCGCGATACCGTCGGGGCCAGGTGCGAAGAACCAGTCGTTGGTCTCACCGAACATCGACGCGAAGCTGACGCGCTGGCCCTTGCCCGCCGTGAACGTGACCTCGTACGCCTGTCCCGGGGCGAGGGCCCCGGCCGTGCCGTCCGTCCTGGCCGCCTGCACTCCGGACTTCAGCACCGTCCACGGCGCGATGTTCTCGATGCGCAGCTTGAACGTGGTCGGGATAGGCGCCGGATCCTCCATCATCTTCTCGGAATCCGAGGCGCAGGCGGCGAACGAGAGCAGTGTGGCGGCGATAAGCTGGTTCTTGATCATGAGTCCCTCCGTTGAACGAAAGGCTCTACGCGCTGCTTCCGATCCGGTTACACGCGCCGTTCGTATCCGCAGGATCCGCTCGGGCCAAGGTGCTCGCTTGTGATATGACCTCGCCGGATGCGGACCGCTAAGTCCTCCAAGGGGAAGGCAGCATCGAAGGCGGCGCGCGCCAAGCCCGCCGACAAGGCCAAGCTCAAGTCCAAGACCGACGAGGTGAGCTCCCGCGGCGATCGCAGCAAGCGGCTCCTCGATCTCGTCATGATCCTGCTGCGCGCGCGCACGCCGGTCACGTACCGCGACATCCGCGAGCAGTTCCCCGCGTACCAGACGCTCAACGTCGAGGCCGGGCTGCGCGCGTTCGAGCGCGACAAGGCCGACCTCCTCGATCTCGGGGTGCCGATCCGTTACGTCACGCCCGACGAGGACGACTCGCTCGAGGACGGCGGCTACGTGATCGATCTCAAGCGGTTCAAGATGCCGGAGGTCCGGCTGACCCGCGACGAGATCTCGGCGCTCGTGCTCGCAGCCTCGGTCGCGCACGCGATGCCGGGTGGCGCGTATCCGAAGATCGTCGATCTCGCGCTCAAGAAGCTCGCGTTCGATCTGCCGGAGCTGCCCGACACGCCGACCGAGTTCCCGCGCCCGGCGAACAACGCACCGACCGTGCTCGTCCACTTTCCCGAGAAGAAGGTGGCGCCGGCGCGCACCGAGCTCGGCGAGATTTACGCAACGCTCGAGGCGGCGACGCGCCTGCGCAAGCGCGTCTCGATGAAGTATCAGGCGGCGACCAACGGCCTGCTCTCGACGCGCGAGCTCGATCCGTACGCGATGGTCTATCGCGAAGGCGCCTGGCTCGTGGTCGGCTGGTGTCACCTGCGCAAGGAGATCCGATCGTTCCGCGTCGACCGCATCCACGAGGCCGAGATGGCGGCCAAGCCGAAGTCGCCGGACTTCGAGCGGCCCGCCGACTTCGACGTCAAGGCGTACGCGACGCGCTCGCCGTGGACGTTCGCGAGCGAGCCGCCCGAGGAGGTCCAGCTCGCCCTCTCCGCCGAGGCCGCCGAGGTCGCGAACGAGGATTTCGGCCTGACCGCGGTCAAGCGGATCGATGGTGACCGTACGTTGATCACGTTCGACTGCGCGAACCCCGAGTTCGCGGTCTCGCGCGTGCTGCAGGCCAAGGGCGCGATCGAGGTCACCCGCGGTGACCGGCTGCGCGCGCGCATCGCCACCGAGCTCGACGCGATCGGCGCCCGCTACCAGGTCGAGCCCGTGTTCATCATCGACGGAGGGATCCGCTGATGCGTGACGTCGGCCAGCGGCTGCGGCGCCTGCTCTTCATCGTGCCCTATGTCGCGAAGTTCCCCGAGGGCGTCCCGGTCGACCAGCTCGCGAAGCTGATCGGTGCCGAGCGTGACGAGCTGCTCGCGGACCTCGACCTCCTCTCGCAGGTCGGGCCGCCCGACGGCGATCCCGGCGAGTACCTGCTCGTGTCCGTCGACGAAGGTCGCGTGTTCGTCGATCTCGCGCACCGGCTCACGCGCCCGCTGCGTCTCACGCCCGCCGAAGGCTGCTCGCTCCTGCTCGGGATCCGCGCGCTGCGCGAGAGTGGCATCGCGCCGTTCGACACCGCGATGCAGTCGGCCGAGAAGAAGCTGATCTCCGCGCTCGGCCGCGACGCCAACGAGGCCCAGCACCTCGCCACCTCCACCGTCGTCGCCGAGCCCGACGCGGCCGTCGCCGGCTACCTGCGCACCCTCGTGACGTGCGCGCGCCAGCGCCAGCGCGTCGAGATCGACTACGTCTCCGCCTCGCGCCACCAGTCCGAGCACCGGCCCGTCGATCCCTACGGCATCGTCCACCACGCCGGCGAGTGGTACTTCGTCGGCCACTGCCACAAGCGCGGTGACGTCCGCACCTTCCGCATCGATCGCATCGCCGCGCTCAACACCACCGGCGAGCGCTTCGACCGCCCGGCCGACTTCGACCTCGAGGCGTACCGGCGCGAGCGCCTCTACGTGCCGAGCGCAGATGCGATCACGGTCCGCATCCAGCTCGACCCGCTCGCGGTGACCCGGGTCGGTGCGAACTGGCCCGTCGGCGAAGTCACGCTCCAGGACGACGGCTCGGCCGAATTACTCGTTGATTGCGAGGGCTTGGAGTGGGTGACCGGCTGGGTGCTCAACCTCGGCCGCCACGCCTGGATCGTCGGTCCCGAAGAAGCCCGCCGGGCGATGAGCGA
>DAIRFU010000488.1:0-5510 GCA_036794935.1 Kofleriaceae bacterium
CGGCCAAGAACGTGAAGACCGGCGTGGCGTCTCTGTGCATCGGCGGCGGCGAGGGCATCGCGCTGCTCGTGGAGCGCGCGTAGTCGTGCAGGTACGCAAGCTCGGCGTGGTGGGCGCCGGTCAGATGGGCCAGGGCATCGCGCAGGTCGCGGCGCAGGCCGGCCTCGACGTCGTCATCGTCGACGCCGCACCGGACTTCGCGCAGATGGGCATCGGCAAGATCAAGAAGACGCTCGATCGGCTCGTCGAGCGCGGCAAGCTCGACGGCGCCGCGCGCGACGCCACGCTGGCGCACCTCAAGGCCGGCGCCGCCCACCGCGATCTCGCCGAGTGCGACGTCGTCATCGAGGCGGCCCCCGAGAAGGAGGAGCTCAAGCTCGGCATCTTCAAGAGCCTGGGCGAGGTGTGCAAGGACGACGCGATCCTCGCGTCGAACACGTCCTCGATCTCGATCACCAAGATCGCGACCGCGTCGGGCCGGCCCGACCGCGTCATCGGCATGCACTTCATGAACCCGGTGCCGCTGATGAAGCTCGTCGAGATCGTGCGCGGGCTGCCGACCTCCGACGAGACCGCGGCGACCGTCACCGAGCTGGCGAAGAAGTTCGGCAAGACGACGATCGGCGCCCGCGACATCCCGGGCTTCATCGTCAACCGCATGCTCATCCCGCTGCTCAACGAGGCTTGCTATGGCCTCTACGAGGGGCTCGGCACCGCGGCGGACATCGATACCGGCGTCCGGCTCGGCCTCAACCACCCGATGGGCCCGCTCGAGCTCGCCGATCTGATCGGTCTCGACACCTGCCTGGCGATCGCCGAGGTGCTGCACCGCGAGCTCGGCGACGACAAGTACCGGCCGTGCCCGCTGCTCCGCCAGTACGTCGCCGCCGGTTGGCTCGGCCGCAAGGTGCTCCGCGGCTTCTACGAGTACGATGCGCAGGGCCAGAAGAAGGCCTGAGATCACCCGACGAAGAGGCTGCCCCGATGAGCTACCCCGAGTTCGAGACGATCCAGATCCACACCGACGGCCCGCTCGCCGTCATCACGATCAACCGCGCCGACAAGCTCAACGCGCTGTCGAGTGAGGTGATCGGCGAGCTCGCGCAGGCGGCGGCCACGCTCGAGGTCGCCACCGACGTCCGCGTCGTCGCGCTGACCGGCGCGGGCACCAAGGCGTTCGTCGCCGGCGCCGACATCAGCGAGATGGTCGATCTGTCCCCGGTGCAGGCGCAGGCGTTCTCCGAGATGGGCGGCATGCTCGGCACCGCGATCGAGACCTCGGCCAAGCCGTGGATCGCCGCGGTCAACGGGTTCGCGCTCGGCGGCGGCTGCGAGCTCGCGCTGGCGTGCGACTTCATCTACGCCGCCGACAAGGCGAAGTTTGGCCAACCGGAGGTCAAGCTCGGCGTGATCCCGGGCTTTGGCGGTACGCAGCGGCTGGCGCGCCGGGTCGGCGTCGCGAAGGCGAAGGAGCTGTGCATGACCGGCGACACGATCGACGCGGCCGAGGCGCTGCGCATCGGCCTCGCCGACGCCGTGTTCCCGCAGCCCGAGCTGATGGATCAGGTGAAGAAGCTGACCGCGCGGATCGCCGCGAACGGTCCCCTGGCGGTGGCGGAGGTGAAGCGGCTCGTTCACCAGGGCCAGTCGACGACGCTCGAGCATGCGCTGGCGCTCGAGCAGCGGAGCTTTGGCCTTCTGTTCGCAACCTCCGACCAGCGCGAGGGCATGCAGGCGTTCCTCGGCAAGCGCGCCGCACAGTTCAAGGGCCAATGAAGTTCACACCCACCGAAGATCAGCTCGCGGTCCAGAAGATGGCGCGCGAGTTCGCGCAGAACGAGGTGCTGCCGAAGGCGGCCGAGATCGATCGCGAGCACCGGCATCCGGCGGAGCTCGTCAAGCGGATGGCCGAGCTCGGCTTCCTCGGCATCGCGGTGTCCGAGCAGTATGGCGGCGCCGGCTTCGATCACGTGTCGTACGCGCTCGCGATGGAGGAGATCTCCCGCGCGTGCGCGTCGACCGGCGTGATCATGAGCGTCAACAACTCGCTCGTCTGCGATCCGATCACGCGGTTCGGCACCGATGCGCAGAAGCAGGAGTGGCTGACCCCGCTCGCGAGCGGCAAGCTGCTCGGCTGCTTCGCGCTGTCGGAGCCCGAGGCGGGCAGCGACGCGGCGGCGCAGAAGACGACCGCCGAGAAGCAGGCGGACGGCACGTGGCTCATCAACGGCACGAAGAACTGGATCACGAACGGACCGGTCGCCGATGTCTGCGTGCTGTTCACGATGAACGACAAGGCGCTCGGCCACAAAGGCATCACGGCGTTCATCCTGCCGATGAAGACCAAGGGCGTCCGCACCGGCCCGCCCGACGACAAGCTCGGCATCCGCGGCAGCAAGTCGTCACAGATCTACCTCGACGAGGTCCGGCTGCCGGCCGGCGCGGTACTCGGCGACGTCGGCCGCGGCTTCGCGGTCGCGATGTCGACGCTCGACGGCGGCCGCATCGGCATCGCCGCGCAGGCGCTCGGCATCGCGCGCGCGGCGCTCGAGGATGCGCTCGCGTACGCACAGCAGCGCCGCACGATGGGCAAGCCGATCATCCAGCACCAGGCGATCAGCTTCAAGCTGGCGGACATGGCGACCGAGATCGATGCGGCGCGCCTGCTCACGCTGCGGGCCGCGTGGCTCAAGGACCAGAAGCTGCCGTACGGCAAGGAAGCAGCGATGGCGAAGCTGTACGCCTCGGATGTCGCGAACCGCGCGGCGCGCGAGGCGATCCAGATCTTCGGCGGAAACGGCTACGTGACCGAGTTCCCGGTCGAGCGGCACTTCCGCGACGCGAAGATCACGGAGATCTACGAGGGCACGAGCGAGATCCAGCGCCTGGTGATCGCCGGCTACCTCGCGAAAGGTGGATGACGATGACGAGCAAGGTGATTCTCTTCGTGGTACTCGCGGCGGCCGCGTGCGGCGGCAAGAACAAGCAGAGCGCGGACGAGAGCGGCGGCCCGCTGATCGACACGCAGGCAACGAGCGGCGATTCGACCGATCGGTCGGGCTCGATGGTGCCACCGGAGAAGATGGATCAGATCAACCGGCTGCTCGCGCGCAAGCAGATGATCATCTCGCGCTGCCTGTCGGACGCGGTCGAGGCCGGTGAGGCGCCGAAGGGCACGCACGTCAAGCTCACCGTCGAGCTCAGCATCGCGCCGTCGGGTCAGGTGTCCAAGACGAATGTCGTCAAGTCCTCGACCGAGCTGCAGAGCGTGCAGAGCTGCGTGAAGGAGCACGTCCAGGAGATCGCGTTCCCGACGCTGCCGCGGCAGGTCGAGACATCGTTCACGTACGCCATGGAAGCGAACTGATGAAACGAGCTGTACCTCTGCTGCTATTCGTGGCCGGCTGTGGCGGGAGCCCGCCACCGCCTCCCGAGGCTCCGCCGCCGCCCGCCCCGAAGCGGGTGACGCGCGTGCCGATCGAGACCGTCGACGACGAGCCAGAGGACGGCGTCACGTTCGTCAAGACGAAAGGCACGATCAGCCCCGAGGCGATCGAGGCCGCGCTCGCGCCGCACCAGCAGGAGATGATGGAGTGCTACACGACGCGGATCGGCAAGCGGCGGTTCCTCGGCGGCGACGTCCGCCTGTTGTGGTCGATCAAGGCCGACGGCACCGTGAAGAGCGTCAAGCTCGACTCGAGCCTCGGCGCGTGGGACATCGAGAAGTGCCTGCTCGACATCGCGTGGAGCGCGACGTTCGACCGGCCGAACGGCGGCGCCGCCGACTTCGACCTGCCGCTGGGCTTCCGGGCGACCCGGTCGACCGCGATCTGGGACGAGGACATGGCGCTGCGCGCGGTCGGCGGCCAGCTCGCGTTGCTCGACGAGTGTCCGGACCGCGAGCCGCCGCACAAGAAGGTGAAGGCAAAGAAGCGCGGTAAGAAGGCGCCGAAGCCAACGCCCGCCGTCGCGATCATGCCGCCGGAGCGCCCCGAGCCACGCCCGCCGACGAACGTGACGATCACGATGTACGTCGGCCCGCGCGGCAAGCCGCAATCGATCGGTTTCTCGTCGCCGACCTCGGAGGTCGGCAGCAAGTGGGCCGCGTGTGCCGCCGAGGTCGCGCGGTCGTGGCGGCTGCCGGACCCGCGTGGACAGATCGCGAAGCTCGCGGTCCGCTACAGGGCGGAGTGACGCCATGCAGCTCGCGCCCACCGAGGAGCAGCACCTGATCCAGCGCACCGCGCGCGACTTCGCCGAGCGCGTGCTCGTGCCCAAGGCAGCCGCCCGCGACCTGTCGTGCGAGTTCCCGACCGCCGAGCTGCGCGAGCTCGGCAAGCTCGGCCTGCTCGCGATCGCGGTCCCGGACGAGCTGGGCGGCGCGGGCGCCGGTATCGTCTCGTACTCGCTCGCGATGCAGGAGCTGGCGCGCGGTGATGCGTCGGTCGCCGTCGCGGTGTCGGTGACGAACATGGTCGGCGAGCTGATCTGGCGCAACGGCACCCCGGCGCAGCAACGCGCGTGGTGCCCGCGGCTGGCATCCGGCGAGCTGGTCTCGGGTGCGTTCGCGCTGTCCGAGCCCGAGGCCGGCTCCGATCCGGCGGCGCTGCGCACGACCGCGACGAAGATCCCGACGGGCTGGCGGATCGACGGCACGAAGCAGTGGATCACGACCGGCGATCACGCGGGCGTGATGATCGTCTGGGCGGTCACCGATCCAGCCGCCGGCCACAAGGGCATCACGGCCTTCATCGTCCCGGGGCCGGGCGCAGGTCCGGACCCCTCGATCTCCGGCAAGACGCCGGGCCTGTCGACCGCGCGGCTCGAGGACAAGCTCGGCCTGCGTGCGTCGAGCACGGCGCAGCTCGTGTTCGACGGCGTCGAGGTCGGCGACGATGCCGTGCTCGGTGCGCCCGGTCACGGCTTCGCGCTCGCGATGATGGCGCTCGACGGCGGCCGGATCGGGATCGCGTCGCAGGCGATCGGGATCGCGCGCGGCGCGCTCGAGGCAGCGGTGCGCTATGCGGGCGAGCGCAAGACGTTCGGCCAGCCGATCATGAAGCACCAGGCGATCGGCAACATGCTGGCGGATGCTGCGACCTGGCTCGACGCCTCGAACCTGATGGCGCTGCGCGCCGCGTACCTCAAAGAGGAGGGCGTGCCGTTCTCCCAGGAGGCCGCGATGGCGAAGCTGTTCGCGACCGAGCACGCCTGGAAGATCTGTGACATCGCGCTGCAGGTGCACGGCGGCTACGGCTACGTGCGCGACTTTCCGGTCGAGCGCGCGCTGCGTGACGTCCGGGTCACCCGGATCTACGAGGGCACGAGCGAGATCCAGCGTATCGTGATCGCCCGCAACTTGTTGAGAGGTATGTCATGAGTGATCGCAAGCTCCGCATCCTGGTCGCCAAGCCCGGTCTCGACGGTCACGATCGTGGCGCGAAGGTGGTCGCGCGTGCGCTGGCCGATGCCGGCTACGAGGTCGTCTACACCGGTCTGCACCAGACGCC
>DAIRFU010000489.1:0-5502 GCA_036794935.1 Kofleriaceae bacterium
CTCGCCGGGGCCGAGGCAGCCGGGCCGCATGTTGCCCGTCGACTGGCAACGCACGATGCGCTCGCGCTGGAGGCGATACGCGATGAGGTCGGCGACGCTGAGGAGCAGGAGGCCGTGCTTGGCCGCGAACTCTTCGAGCTCGGGGCGGCGCGCCATCTCGCCGTCCTCGCGCATGATCTCGCAGATCACGCCGGCGGGCTTGAGCCCGGCCATGCGCGCGAGGTCGACCGAGCCCTCGGTCTGGCCGGTGCGCACGAGCACGCCACCCTTGCGGGCGCGCAGCGGGAACACGTGCCCGGGCGACACGATCTTCTGCGGGCCGGCATCATCGGCGATCGCGGTACGGATCGTGGTCGCGCGGTCACGCGCCGAGATGCCGGTCGACACGCCGTGGCGCGCCTCGATCGACACGGTGAACGCGGTCCCGAGCGACGCCTGGTTGTCGCGCACCATCATCGGCAGCTCGAGCTTGTCGATCATCTCGTCGGCCATCGCGAGGCAGATCAGGCCGCGCGCGTGCGTCGCCATGAAGTTGATGTGCTCGGGCGTGACGAGCTCGGCCGCGAACACGAGGTCACCCTCGTTCTCGCGGTCCTCGTCATCGACGAGGATGACCATCTTGCCGGCTCGGATCTCGTCCAGCGCGCGCTGGACCCTGTCGATGGCGGTCGTGGGCGTGGGGGAGCTCATCGCGGGCCTCCTAGTAGTTTGTCGACGTGCTTCGCGAGGATATCGGTCTCGAGATTGATGCGGTCACCGACCGCGAGGTCGCCGAGGGTGGTCGCGTCACGCGTGTGCGGGATGATCGCGACCGAGAACGTCTCGGTGTCGACGGCGTTGACGGTCAGCGACACGCCGGCGATCGCGATCGAGCCCTTCTCGACGATGTGGCGCAGCAGCGCGGGCGGCGTGCGCACCACGAGCACGAGGTTCGCGCCGAGATCGCGCCGCGCGGCGAGCTCGCCGGTGCCATCGACGTGGCCGGTCATCCAGTGGCCACCGAGCCGATCGCCGAGGCGCAGCGAGCGCTCGAGGTTGACGCGCTTGCCGACGCGCAGCTGACCGAGTGTCGTGCGCGCGAGGGTCTCGGCACCGGCGAGCACCGTGAACGCGTCGCGGCCGATGTCGGTCACGGTCAGGCACGCGCCGTCGTGGCAGACCGACTCGCCGACCGTCAGCTCGGCGAGCGGGATGTGCGCGGGACGGACGGCGAGGACGAGCGCGTCGCTGCGCCGATCGGCGCGCGCGATGGTGCCTACGTCTTCGACCAGACCCGTGAACACTGCGCCTGGGGTCTACCATTAACGGGCGGCCGGCGGAACCGGCCGTTCTCTCGGTGAACCGGCTACGGGCTCGGCCGTCGGCGCACCGCGGTCAGCTTCAGGTCCGCGCCCAGCTGCACCGGCTGGCCCTCGAAGACGAGCCCATGCGCGGCCTGCAAGGTCGCGATGCCCTTGCCACCGACCCAGCTCGGCGCCGGCCCACCGACGATCTTCGGCGCGATGTAGATCACGACCTCGTCGGCGTAGCCGTACTGGAGGAAGCTCGCGTGGACCTCGCCCCCGCCCTCGACGAGCACCGAGGTGATGTCCTGATCGGCGAGGTCACGGACGAGCCGGTCGAGCGGCACGTGGCCGTTGCGGCGCGCCTTGTAGCGCCTGACCTCGGCGCCGGCCGCGACCAGCGCGCGCTCCTTGGCCACCGATGCGGCCTCGGTGGTCGCGAGGATCGTGCGCGGGCCGCGGCGGCCGGGCAGCAGGTGCGCATCGGGCGGCGTGCGCAGCTTGCCGTCGAGCACGATGCGCATCGGGTTGCGTGCCTTCGGCAGCCGTGAGGTGAGCCACGGGTCGTCGGCGAGCACGGTCCCCGCACCGACCAGCACGGCGTCGTGGGTATCGCGCAGGTGATGGACATCCGCGCGCGCGAGCTCGCCGGTGATCCACTTCGACTGGCCCTTCACGGTCGCGATCTTGCCGTCGAGCGTGATCGCCGCCTTCAGCGTGAACGCCGGACGCGCGTGCATCGCCCACGTGAGGAACGGCCGGTTCGCGGCGTCGCAGTCGTCGACGAGCGCGCGCGACACCGCGATGCCGGCGCGGCGCAGCGCCTCGATGCCGCCGCCGTGACCGGGGATGGGATCCTCGGTGCCGATCACGACGCGCGCGACGCCGGAGGCGCGGACGACCGGCAGGCACGCCGGCGTGCGGCCCTCGTGCGTGCACGGCTCGAGGTTCACGTACAGCGTCGCGCCGGGCGCGCGATAGCCGAGCCTGGCGAGCGCGGCGATCTCGCCGTGCCGCGTACCGGGTCCCTTGTGCGCGCCCTCGGCGAGTACGTCGCCGCGCGGGCCGACGATCACGCAGCCGACGATCGGGTTCGGTGCGGTGCGGCCGCGATAGCGCTCGGCGAGCTCGAGCGCGCGCGCCATGAAGTGGGCGTCACGCTCCTTGTCGGCGGCCGACCGGCGCCGCGTCACTCGCCCGCCGCGACCGGCGGATGCTCGTCGGTCCGCTCCTCGGACTCGGTCTCGGTGCGATGCGGGCCGGTGTCCTCGCCGCGCAGCGCGTCGAGCTCCTTCGCGAAGCCGTCGAGGTCGCGGAAGTCGCGGTAGATCGACGCGAACCGGACGTATGCGACCTGATCGAGCGCGCGCAGCCGGGGTAGCACGCGCTCGCCCACCTCGTGGGCCGGGATCTCCGAGAGGCCGAGCTCGCTGACCTCACGCTCGACCGCGAGCGCCAGCGCCAGCACCTGATCGCGTGACACCGGACGCTTGGCCACGGCCGCCTGCAGGCCGTGGACGATCTTGTTGCGATCGAACGGCTCGCGCCGGTTGTCGCTCTTGATCACGAGCGGCATCGACTCCTCGATCCGCTCGTACGTCGTGAACCTGCGTTTGCAGCCCTCGCACTCGCGCCGCCGCCGGATCTCGCTGCCATCCTTCGAGACGCGCGTCTCGATGACCTTGTCCTGATCGGCGGCGCAGAACGGGCACCGCATGTCAGGTCTTGCCCGCGGCCGTCTCGATCAGATCGACGCGGCGCTGGTGGCGGCCCCCGACGAACGGCGTCGAGCGGAACATGCGGACCGCGGACTCCGCGACGCCGGGCCCGATCACGCGCGCGCCGAGCGCGAGCACGTTCGCGTCGTTGTGGGCGCGCGAGGCCGCCGCCGTGAAGTCGTCGTGGACGAGCGCGGCGCGCACGCCGTGCACCTTGTTCGCCGCGATGCTGATGCCGATGCCGGTGCCGCAGATCACGAGGCCGAACGAGCCGGTCTCGGCGACGACACGGCGGCCGACCTCCGCGCCGAACTGCGGGTAGTCGCAGGAGTCGTCGCTGTGCGTGCCGACGTCGATGACCTCGTCGCCGAGCTCCCTCAGGACGGCGACCATCAACTGCTTGAGTCGAAAGCCCGCGTGGTCGGAGCCCGCGTACCACTTCATGGTCAGTCGCCTTTGTAGCGGCTCATCACGAGCGCCGCGTTCGTGCCGCCGAAGCCGAAGCTGTTCGTCATCGCGTGATCGACGCGCTGCTCGCGCGCCTGGTTCGGCACGTAGTCGAGATCGCAGTCCGGATCCGGGGTCTCGTAGTTCGTGGTCGGCGGCAGCACGCCGCGCGCCAGCACGAGCGCCGTGATACCGGCCTCGATGCCGCCGGCCGCGCCGAGCGTGTGACCGGTCATCGACTTCGTCGACGACATCGCGAGCTTCCTCGCGTGCTCGCCGAACACGACCTTCGTCGCGATGGTCTCGTTCCGGTCGTTGAGCTCGGTCGACGTGCCGTGCGCGTTGATGTAGCCGATCGCATCGGGCGCGAGCTTCGCGTCGTCGAGCGTGACGCGGAAGCAGGCCTGCGCACCGCGATGCTCGGGAGCCGGCGCCGCGATGTGGTGGGCGTCGCTGGTCGCGCCGTAGCCGGTGATCTCGCAGTAGATCCGCGCGCCGCGCGCCTTGGCCGCCTCGAGCTCCTCGAGCACGAGGATGCCGGCGCCCTCGCCGATGACGAAGCCGTCGCGGTCCTTGTCGAACGGACGGCTCGCCTTCTCGGGGGCGTCGTTGCGCGTCGACATCGCGCGCATCGCGTTGAAGCCGCCGACGCCGAGGATCGAGATCGTCGCCTCGGTGCCGCCCGCGATCATGCCGTCGGCATAGCCGTGGCGGATCGCGCGCATCGCCTCGCCGATCGAGTGCGCGCCGGTCGAGCACGCCGACACGTGCGAGATGTTCGCGCCGGTCGCACCGGTGCGGATCGACACCATGCCGGGCGCCTCGTTGATGATGATGTCGGTGACGAAGTACGGCGAGAAGCCGTGGCGCGGCCCCTTCACCTTCGACGCCGCGTAGGTGTCCTCGATCGTGCGCACGCCACCGAGGCCCGCACCGATGTACGCGCCCCAGCGATGCTCCTGACCGGCGGGAACGCGACCAGCGAGGCCAGCGTCATCCACCGCCATCATGGCCGCTCCGACGCCGAACTGCAGGAAGCGGTCGACGTGCTTGAGCTCGCGCTTGTCGAACCACTTGCTCGCGTCCCAGTCCTTTACCTGGCACGCGAACTTCGTCGCGAACTGCGACGCGTCGAAGTGCGTGATCGGGCCCGCTCCGTTCTTGCCCGCGAGCAACGACGACCACGTCGCCTCCAGATCGTTGCCGATCGGGGTGACGAGACCGATGCCGGTGACGACGACACGTCGGCGCATTCGAATCTCCTACCGCGGGGTTAGCCGCCTGTCACTTCGCGTGGGTCTTGATGTAGTTCGTGGCGTCCTTGACCGTCTTGATCTGCTCGGTGTCTTCCTCAGGAATCGTGATCTTGAATTCCTGCTCGAACGCGAGCACCAGCTCGACGACGGCGAGCGAATCCGCCTTGAGATCGTCGATGAACGACGCCTCGGGACGCAGCTGCTCGGGGGACACCTCGAGCTGATTGCAGATGATTTCCTTGACCTTGCTCTCGATCTCGTCAGGCGACATGGCCGCGTTAATAGACGAGATCGGCCGCTACATCAACATCCCGCCGTTAACTCGGATGACCTGACCGGTAAGATAGGCCGCTTCTGGTCCGGCCAGGAACGCCACCGTGTCCGCCACCTCGTCGGCGCGGCCGATCCGGCCGAGTGGGATCTGCTCCATCAGCTTGGCGCGCTGCGCCTCGGGTAAATGCTCGGCCGTCATGTCGGTCTCGATGAACCCGGGAGCGACCGCGTTGCAGGTCACCCCGCGCGAGGCCAGCTCGCGGGCGGTCGACATCGTGAGGCCGATCAGGCCGGCCTTGCTCGCCGCGTAGGCGACCTGCCCGCCGTTCCCCATCTCGCCGACGACACTCGTGATGTTGACGATCCGGCCCGCGTTCTTGGCCTTGAGCAGCAGCGTCGCCGCCGCCCGCGTGCAGTGGAACGCGCCGCCCAGATTGATGTTCATGCTCTTCGCCCACTGGTCATCCGAGTAACGCATCAGGAGGCCGTTGATCGCGACCCCGGCGTTGTTGACCAGGATGTCGA
>DAIRFU010000490.1:0-5493 GCA_036794935.1 Kofleriaceae bacterium
CCTCGCTCTCGCGCCAGAAGGAGCTCGAGTAGCGGCGCCGACGAGGTCTCGGTCGTCGGTCAGCTGTTCTTGAACACCTGGAAGCCGTCCTCGACCGGGATCGTCGACCCGTTGATCGCCGACGCCCCATCAGTGAAGAGGAACGTCACCACGCTCGCCACCTGCTCCGCTTCTATCAACTTTCCGTGCAGGTGCTGCTTCGCAAGCGCCTCTTTCATCGCCGCGTCGTTACCCAGGATCGGCGTGTTGATGAACCCAGGGGCCACTGCGACCACCCGGATGCCATGCGGCGCGAGCTCCAGCGCCGCCGAGCGCGTCATCATGATGACGGCCGCCTTCGCCGCGTTGTAGTTGAAGCTCCCCACCGACGCGGTGGTCCCGTAGATCGACGCAGTGTTGACGAATGTGCCCTTCGCGCCGAGCGCGACCATCTTCCTCGCCGCGTAGTACATGCCGTAGTACACGCTGTGCTGATCGACCTCGATGACCTTGTGGTAGGTCGCGGGGTCCATCTCGAGAAACGGCTTCACGAGGCCAATGCCGGCGTTGTTGAACATGCCGTTCAGCGTGCCCAGCTTCTCGACCGCGAACTCGACCATCGCCTCGACGTCCGTCGCCTTGGAGACGTCGACCTTGAAGGGGAAAGCCTTGACGTCCCGGCGCGACAGCTCGCCGGCGACCTTCGTCGCGCCATCGATGTTGAAGTCGGCGACGATGACGTTTGCGCCCTCCGCTGCGAGCCCGAGGGCTGCCTGGTAGCCGATGCCGCTTGCGCCGCCGGTGACGATGATCGACTGGTTCTTGAGCTTCATGACGTCCTCCATGGGGGGTGAGCGTCGCTAGCCGTGGAGGAACTTGAATCCGACCTGGGTGCCCATCTTGAGGCCGTACCCGAGCTGGATATTGAGCGCTCCGAGCGGCTCGAGCAGGCGAGCGTTCGCGAGGGGGCCGGCGTCCACGGCGTCAAAGCCGATCTCTCGCGCAAGGTCGAGGACGACCTTCTTCGCGTCGGCGTCGTCACCGGCGACCAGTGCGGTCAGGGGCTGGTCGCCGAGCCGGCCGCTGTCCATGTGCTGAGCGAAGACGGTGTTGAAGGCCTTCACCACCCGGGCCTTCGGCGCCTTCTTCTGCAGCGTCTCGGCTCCGCTCGTGGTGAAGCCGATCGCGAGGCTCATGTCCGCTGCGAGCGCGTTGGTGACGTCGACCAACGTCTTGCCGGCCAGCCGACCGCCTGCCTCCTCGATGACGTCATCGATCGCGCCAAACGGCACTGCGAGGAAGACGACGTCGGCCCAGGCGATCGCGTCGCGCACCGCGGTCCTGTCCTTGCCGACCGCCTTGACGTCGTGGCCGACCCGCTTCAAACCACGGGCGAGTGCGCCGCCCACGTTGCCGTCGCCGATGATCCCGATCTTGTTCGTTGCCATGTTCCGTCTCCTGGCTCGAGTCCGTCCGTGGTCTCTCGCGGTCGATCGCACCATGGACCCCAGGGTCCGGGAGCACCACCACTTAGGTTCGAATTCGGCATGAGGTCGGCTCCGCGTACCAGCCTCGACTGAGCACGTACCGCCAGGCTGCCGACGGTCAAGCGCGACGGCTCCCTGCCCACCGAATGACGACCTTGCTCAGCTCGCGGACCCACAGCACGGAGCTCGCGGCCACTGCGCAGCGCGCCCAGTCCGGGAAGGTCAGGTCGGTCGTCGAGAACGCCAGCTGGAGAAACGGGATGTGGACGACCGCGGCCTGGAGGGCAACCGACAGCACGACCGAGCCCCAGACCCACGGATTGGAGAAGAGCGCCGAGAAGGCGCTGCGCTCGTCTGACCGCGCCGTGAAGACCGTGAATAGCGAGCAGAACACGAGCGTCGTGAAGGCCATCGTCTGCCCGTGGCGCAGGGTGCCATCACCCTCGATGAAGCCGCCCGGCAAGCTCGCGTCGAGGACGAGCAGCGTCGTCGCGGCGCTCACGGCACCAACGATCAGCACGCCACCCCACATCTGCCGTGTGATGACGCCCTCGTCACGTGGTCGCGGAGGCCGCTCCATCAGTCCGGAATCGGCCGGCTCGAGCCCGAGGGCGAGCGCCGGAGCACCATCGGTCGCGAGGTTGATCCACAGCAACTGCGTCGCCAGGAGCGGAAGGGCGACAGTGCCTCCGGCCGCAGCCCCGAGGCCGATCCAGTCGGCGAGCACGACGCCGAAGAACATGGTCATGACCTCACCGATGTTGGACGACAGGAGGTACCGGAGAAACGTGCGGATGTTCTCGTAGATCGATCGCCCCTCCTCGACTGCACCGACGATCGTCGCGAAGTTGTCGTCGGCGAGCACGATGTCGGCCGCTTCCTTCGAGACGTCGGTCCCGGTGATTCCCATCGCGACGCCGATGTCCGCCGTCTTGAGCGCGGGGGCGTCGTTGACTCCGTCCCCGGTCATCGCGACGACATCGCCCCCTCGTTGCAGCGCCTGGACGATCCGCAGCTTGTGCTCGGGGTTGACGCGTGCGTAGACGGAAACCTCGCGAACGATGCGGTCGAGCACCTCATCGGACATCCTGGTGATCTCCGCGCCGCTGACGGCGCGTGCACCGCCGGAGGTGATCCCGAGCTCCTCGGCGATCACCGCAGCGGTCCGCGGATGGTCGCCGGTGATCATGATCGGGCGGATGCCTGCGGATCTCGTGCGGGCGACGGCGGACCCGGCCTCCTGACGAGGCGGGTCGATCATCCCGATCAATCCGAGGAAGACCAGATCCTCCTCGACGCCATCGTCGAGGTCCTCCGCGCTGAACGCGTTCCTCGGCAGCGAGCGGTAGGCCACCGCGATGGTCCGCAGGGCCTCCCCGGCGAGCTGGTCGATCATCTCGCCGATCCTGGTCCGCCGCCTGGCATCGAGCGGTTTGCTCTCCTCGCCGACGAGCTCTCGTGAGCACCTCGCGAGGAGGACATCGGGCGCGCCCTTGGTGAAGGCGATCACACGTTCCTCGTGCTCGGCGTCGCTGTGCACCGTGCTCATCAGCTTTCGCTCCGACGAGAACGGGACCTCCCCGAGCCGTCCGAACCTCGCCGTGAGCGCCGCCGCTTCCAGCCCGACCTTGCGCGCAGCCACGATCAAAGCCCCTTCGGTCGGATCGCCCTGGACGGACCACCGGCCGTCGTGCTCCTGCAGCACGGCGTTGTTCGCGCGATCCGCGGCTGCCAGAGTGCGCTCCAGCTCGACCCGGAACGAATCCTCGATCTCGCGACCGTCGTCGCGCTCGACCGATCCTTCGGGTGCATAGCCGGTTCCGCCGAACTGGACACGACCGCTCGCGGTGACGACTGCCCGCACCGTCATCTCGTTCCGCGTCAACGTGCCGGTCTTGTCCGAAGCGATCACGGTCGCCGAGCCGAGCGTCTCGACCGCTGACAGGTGCCGCACGATCGCGTTCTTCCGTGCCGCTCGCTGCACGCCGAGCGAGAGCACCGCGGTGACGACCGCCGGTAGACCCTCCGGCACCGCCGCGACGGCGAGAGCCACGCCGAGGATCAGGATGTCGAACACCGCGGCGAAGCCGTTGACGTCATTGATCAACAGCAACGTCGTGATCATGATCGCCGCGATCGCGAGGACGATGATCCCGAGTAGACGTCCCAAGCGCGCGAGCTCCTTTTGCAGCGGCGTTATCTCTTCCTTCGTCGTATCGAGGAGGACCGCGATGTGTCCCATCTCGGTCTGCATGCCCGTCGCGACCACGACCGCCCTGCCTCGCCCGTACGTCACCGCGGTCCCGCTGAAGATCATGTTGTGGCGATCGCCGAGGCCTACCTCGTCAGCGATGACGAGCGCGTCCTTGGCCACCGGAAGGCTCTCACCGGTGAGCGAGCTCTCGGCGGTCTGTAGCGCGACGGCATGGAGCAGCCGAGCATCGGCGGGGACCGTGTCGCCTTCCTCGACCACGACGATGTCGCCGGGCACGATATCGGTCGCCGGGACCTCCTGCCGTTCGCCGTCACGGATGGCGTGGGCATGGGCGGCGGCCATCTTGCGGAGGGCGGCGACCGCCGAGGCGGCGCGCGCTTCCTGGACATAGCCGAGAATGGCGTTGAGAAGAACGACGGCAAAGATCGCCAGGGCCTCGTACGGCAGCGCGGACTCGCGCTCGTAGACCCAGAGGCCGGCCGAGATCGCCGTCGCGACCAGGAGTAGGACGACCAGCACGTCCTGGAACTGCGCGAGGAACTTCCGCCACGCCGGCCGAGGGCGCTCGGAGGCCAGCTCGTTTCTGCCGTGATGGTCGAGACGGGCGGCGGCTTCTGCTGCGCTCAGTCCGGTGCGAGGATCGACTGCGAGCGCCGCCACCAGCTCGCTGGCGGGCTGGCGGTACGCACTTGTGCGGAGGGTACGTGCCCCGGGTTCGCCTGGTGCACCACGACCGCCATGATCGGTGAGCTTCACCGGTTCCGGCTCCTTCCTGCCGCCGTCGATGCAACAGCCGTTCCCTCGCGATCGCTGATGCTGCATGCCGCGGCCGGCCCGCGGGCCTGGCGCGTCGGTTGCAACGAGCACGAGGATGAACCTGTTCTCGAGAGCTGGAAGCGAATGGAGGGGACCGTGAGCAAGCGGGTCGCCATCAACGGCCTCGGGCGCATCGGACGCGCCATCCTGAAGCTGGTGGTCGATGAGCCCGGCCTCGAGCTCGTCGCGGTCAACGATCTGGTCGGCGCCGAGAACCTCGCCTACCTGGTCCGGTTCGACACCGTGTACGGGCGCTACCCGAAGCCTGTGGCCATCGACGCCGGACACCTCGTGGTCGATGGGCGGAGAGTCCGGACCCTCCAGAGCCGCGATCCAGCGGAGCTCCCGTGGAAGGAGCTCGGCGTCGATCTCGTCTTCGAGTGCACCGGAGCCCTCAAGCGGCCCGAGGATCTCGAGAAGCACGTTCGCGCCGGCGCCCGGTTCGTCCTCCTGTCGGCGCCATCGAACGGTGGCGAGGTGGAGACGGTCGTCCATGGCGTGAACGCTCCCGGCGGCGGGACGAATATCGTGTCCTGCGCCAGCTGCACGACCAACTGCATCACGCCGATCGTCGAGATCGTCGGCCGGCGCTTCGGGTTCGCCAAGGCGGTGATGACGACGGTGCACGGGTACACAGCCTCCCAGTCGATCGTCGACGGGCCGAGCAAGCACTTCCGCCGCGGCCGGGCGGCTGCCGCGAACCTCGTGCCGACCTCGACCGGTGCGGCGCGCGCAACGACGCGTGCGCTGCCCAGGTACGACGGCCTGTTCGACGGCGTCGCGGTGCGAGCCCCCGTCCCGGTCGGCTCGATCGCGGACATCACGTTCGTCACGACGAGGCGCACATCCGTGGACGAGGTGAACCTCGTCTTCACGGAGGAGGCGGCGACCCCGCGTTACGCCGAGGTGCTCGGCGTGTCGCGAGATCCGCTGGTCTCGTCCGACATCATCGGCGATCCGCGCGCCTCGGTGGTCGATCTCGAGCTCACCAGGGTG
>DAIRFU010000935.1:0-1618 GCA_036794935.1 Kofleriaceae bacterium
CGCTCTTCGCGGTCGCGGCTTCGCCGCTTGCCTGCTCCGGGCTCATGTACGCGGGCGTGCCGAGCACCGAGCCCGTCTTCGTGACGAGCGAGTCCTCGGTCTCGAGTCGCGCGACACCGAAATCGGCGAGCAGCAGCCGGCCGCCCGGGCCCACCATGACGTTCGCCGGTTTGACGTCGCGATGGATGATGCCGGCGGCGTGCGCGACCGCGAGCGCGTCGGCGAGCAGCGCACCGATGCACGCGACGACCTCCGCCAGCATCGGTCCGCGGCGCTCGACCTCGGCGAGCAGCGAGTGCCCGCGGATCAGCTCCATCACGATGTACGGCGGATCATCACTGTCGGCCCCGCCGACGTCGTAGACGCGCAGGATGTTCGCGTGCTCGAGCCCGGCGGCCGCCCTCGCCTCGCGGTGGAAGCGCCGCACGACATCGGGCCGGCGCGCGAGGTGCGGGAACAGCACCTTGATCGCGACCTCGCGGCGCAGCTCGCGATCCCGCGCGCGAAACACGGTCGCCATGCCGCCCTCGCCGATGTCCTCGCCCAGCTCGTAGCGGCCGAGCACGTCGCCGGCGTGGACGACACGCTTCTTGCCGCCCGAGACCGCCGCGCTGTCGGCGCGACTGTCCTCGGACGTCTGCGTATCGGCGAGTGGATCGGTGTCGTGGCTGCGATCCGGGTCGTCGGGCACGCAGCTAGCTCTGCGTGAACACCACGTGACCGGTCTTGCCGGCGGCCTTCGCGGCCTTCATCGCCTTGCCGAGGCGGCGGCCGAGGTCGTCGGCACCACCGCTCGGGGTGAGCCCCTCGGTGGTCGCGATCGCGAGCACGAGCGCGAGCCCGGAACGAGAAGCCGCATCGCCGGGCAGTGTCGCGCGGTGGCCATCGAACGCCGACTCGGCCTGGCCGACGAACGCCTCCGCATGCTCGGGCGCGAGCACCGCGATGAAGTCCGAGCCGCCGATGTGGCCGACGAACGCGCCGCCGCCCGAGGAGCTGCGCGCCGCCTCGAGCAGCCACGCGCCGAGGTTGCGCACCGTGTCCTCGGAGCGCGCGATGCCGATCGAGTCGGCATAGGCGTCCCAGTTGAGGATGTCGATGTGGATGACGCTCGTTGGCTTGCCGCTCTTGAGCGCGCCCTCGATCTCCTCGTCGATCGCCCGCGAGCCGGGCAGGTTCGTCGTCGGGTTGCGATCCCGCTCGCGCCGCGACGCACGGATCAGCGCCTTGCAGCGCGCCGCGAACTCGCGGAGGTCGAACGGCTTGGGCATGTACGCGTCGGCACCGGCTTCGAGGCCCTGGACCTCGTTGTCGACGCCGGCCAGCGCGGTGAGCATGAGGATCGGGGTGCGCGACCACATCACGTCGGCCTTGAGGCGCCGGGCGACCTCGTGGCCGTCGACCCGCGGCATCATCACATCCAGCACCAGGAGATCGGGATCGTGCGCCTTGACGAGCTTGAGCGCCTCGTCGCCGTCCCGAGCACGCAGGCATAGAAAGCCCGCGTCCCCCAGCGCCATGTTGACCATGTGCGCGATGGCGTCGTCGTCTTCCTCGATCACGATCTTTTTGAGAAGCATCGGATCGCCCTGTTGATACCACATGGTAAGCCTCAGCT
>DAIRFU010000491.1:0-5486 GCA_036794935.1 Kofleriaceae bacterium
ACATCGCCGCGCCCACGGGGGCGCAACATCGCCGCGCCCACGGGGGCGCAACATCACCGCGGCAACGAATGGCCGCTGTCGCGGTTAGTCAGCGTGCCCGCGGTTCGTGCTTGGAATGCGTGAGGCCCCAGCACAGGCGCAGCAGGCGCTGGCAGTGCTCGCGCGCGGCCGAGTCTTCGCCGATCCAGCCCCACGCGCGAGCGCAATCGAGGCACGCGAGCACCTCGCGCGCCTCACCGTGCGCGGTCTCGTAGGCGCGGTGCTTGTTGCCCTTCTGCCGCCGCTGACCTTCACCGAGGTTGAGGACGACGCTCGTCGCGCAGCGCTGAAGCTGGTCGGCGAGATTTGCATCCTGCTGCTTCAAGCTGGCCACGATAGGCCGCAAGTGGTGGACGAGCTCGATGGCGACTTCGTACGCGATCAACATGGTCTTGTTCTCCTGAATGGTTGTTCTGCGGCGCCCAGCTGCGCTGCGCTGTTTGCTGCCTATTGCCTGCTGCTCGTCTGCCGGCCCGCCTGCGTGCCTGCCTGCTTGCTTGCCCGCCTGCTTGCTTGCCCGCCTGCTTGCTTGCCCGCGTGCCTGCCTGCCTGCTTGCTTGCTTGCTTGCCCCCTGCTTGCTTGCCTGCCTGCCCGCGCGCCTGCCCGTGCGCCCTGCCCGTGCGCCCTCTCCCCCTCGCCCTTCGGGCCTGCCGAGGAGGGGCGCGCTCTCGCCCGTCGCGCGCCGACCGCGCAGGTGCCGTGACAAGCGCCATCGCCGGCCTGCGTGCTCTCGCCACGTGATGTCTTTGCGGCGGCGCTTCGTGCCGGCACCGGCCTCGTGGCGCTTGGCGCGGCACGTGCGCGCAGCGGCGCGCAGGGCGAGCGCGCCCCGACGAGGCCGTCGGGCCTCAATCCCGCCGCATCCGATCAACCTGGGCTCAAGCGTCTGTCACGCGCTCAGCTTCGCGTTCCCGTTTCCGTTCCCCTTCCCCTTCCCCTTCCCCTTCCGTTCCCGTTCCCCTTCCCGTTCCCCTTCCCGTTCCCGGTACGCTCAGCCCTTCAAGAACGCGAGCGTCACGCCATCTCCGCCCTCGCTCTGCTCCCCCGCCCTGAACTTCTCGATCGCCTTGTGCCCGTTCAAGTGCGTGCGCACCGCTTGCCGCAGCGCCCCCGTCCCGTGCCCGTGCACGACGAACGCCACGTCCCTCCCCGCCATCAGCGACTCGTCGAGAAACCGATCCACGTTCGCCACCGCTTCATCGACGCGCTGCCCGCGCACGTCGATCGTCGAATCGATGGTTCGCGCGGTCGCCTTGCCTCCCGCCGGGACACCATTGACGAGCACGACGGCATTCCCCTGCGGCTTGTCCGCTCCTTCCGCCTGCGCGTCCCGCTCGCGTTCACGCGCCGCGCTGCGCGCCGCCCGGTGCGAGTCGATCAGCACGTCGGCAATCGCCACGGTCGCGCGCATCTGGCCCAGGCGCACTTCCACCTTGCCGTCACTCGCCGGCGCGACGACCTCGCAGCGGCCCAGCGAGGGCACGATGACGGGCGTCCCCGGGACCAGCGCCTCGGCCGTCGCGGGCGTACCCGGCGGCAGCTTGCGCCGCGGCTCGTGCTGCGCCACCGCCGCGCCGGGCTCGACGAGCTTGCGCGTCGCCTGGCGCAGATCATCGGCGGTCGCCGCGGCAGCCTTCGCGCGGATCTCCTTGCGCACCTCCTCGATCTCGCGGCGCGCGCTGCGCAGAGCCGCGAGCGCCTCGCCGTGCGCCGCGCGCGTCTGCTTCTCGAAGCGGGCCTGGGTGCGATCGCGGTGGGCGCGGAGCGACGCGCGGTCGGCCTCCGCCGCCTCGAGCTCGGCGAGTAGCGCCGCGCGCTCCTCCTCGATACGCCGGCGCTGATCGGCGACGCTCGCGAGCAGCTCCTCGACGCGCGTGCCCGCCGAGCCGAGCAGCTCGCGCGCGCGGTCGACCACGCTCGCGCCGATCCCCATGCGCTTGGCGACGGCGAGCGCACCGGAAGAACCGGGCGAGCCCAGGTGGAGCTTGAAGGTCGGCTCGAGGCGTTCGAGGTCGAAGCCGACCGACGCGTTCGCGAAGCGCGGATCGGCGGCGCCGAGCGCCTTGAGGCGCTCGTAGTGCGTGGTGACGAGGCAGGTCACGCCGCGCTCGGCGAGCGCCTCGAGGACGGCCTGCGCGAGCGCGGCGCCCTGGTCCGGGTCCGTGCCCACCGCGATCTCGTCGACGAGGACGAGCGTGCCCGAGCCCGCGGTCGCGAGCAGCTCGCGCAGGTTGACGATGTGCCCCGAGAACGTCGACAGGTCCTTCTCGAGGTTCTGGGCGTCGCCGATGTCGGTGACGATCTGGATGAACCAGCCGATCGCGCTGCCACTCTCCGCGGTGAGGTGCAGGCCGGCGCGCGCCATCAGCGCCGCGAGCCCGACGGTCTTGAGCGCGACGGTCTTGCCGCCGGCATTGGGGCCCGAGACGAGCAAGGTCGCGCCGGCCGCGACGGTGACGTCGTTGGCGACGCAGCGGCGCTCGGCGAGCAGCATCAGCGGATGGCGTGCGTGGAGCAGGCCGACGCGCGGCAGCTCGTCGATGATCGGTTCGGCGGCGACGGTGTCGTCCGCCATGCGCGCCGCGGCGGCGACGAGATCGAGGATCTCGGCGATCGCGGTCGACTCGGTGAACGCGTCCGCCTCCTCGGCGACCCAGCCCGACAGCTCGGTGAAGATGCGGCGCTCCTCGTCGGCGACGTCGGCCTCCGCGAGCTTCATCCGGTTGTTGAGATCGACGATCTCCTCGGGCTCGATGAACAGGGTCGCGGCACTCTGTGACGTGCCGTGCACGATGCCGTGCACGAACCCCTTGCCGTCGGTGCGCACCGGCAGCACGTACCGATCTTCGCGCTGGGTGTAGTACTGGTCCTGCAGGTAAGGCGCGAAGCGCTCGTCGGTGAGCAGGGTCTCCATGCGCTTCTCGAGCGCCGACTTGATCGAGGCGAGCGCGCGCCGCAGCGGACCGAGCGCATCGCTCGCGTGATCGACGAGCTTGCCGTCGGTGTCGAACGCGTCGAGGATCGGATGGAACACGTGGCCGAGGTCGGCGATCGCGGCACCGCGCGCGGCGAGCCGGGGCACGCTGTCCGCGTGGTCGCGCAGGTGCAGGCGCAGGCGGGCGAGCGCCTTGCCGGTGGTCGCCACCGCGACGAGCTCCGGGGCATCGAGCGCGGCCGCCTTGCGCACGCGCGCGATCGCGGCGGTGATGTCGGAGATGCCGCCGAGCGGCAGCGCCGCATCGCGTGCCGCCAGCTCGCGCGCCTCGCTGATCTCGTGGGCCCGCTCGCGCGCGGCCTCGATCGAATCGAGCAGGACATGGCCGCGAACGGCCGCCTCGCCGCGCCGGGTCGCGCAGCGCTTCGCCCAGTGGTCGACGAGTGTCGGCCAGCCGAGGTCATCGAGGGTCTTCTGCGCGATCATCGGATCGCGCCATGTGTACTAGGCCGGAATCAGATCCGCCAGGCTCGGCACGACCCGGTTGCGCCCGCCGTGCTTGGCGGCATAGAGATTCTCGTCTGCCCGTTTGATGAGGGCCGCCGGATCGACGTTGTTCTCCCGGTGCAGCGTCGTGACGCCGACGCTGATCGTGAACGGGATCTGGGCGCCCTCGAAGGCGCACGGCTTCTCCTCGATGAGGGTCCGCAGGTGCTCGGCGAACACGATGCCACCCGGCAGCGCGGTCGACGGCAGCACGCACACGAACTCCTCGCCGCCATAGCGCGCGAACAGGTCCTCGCGCCGGATCCGCGGCCGGATTCGCTGCGCGAGATCCTTGAGCACCGCGTCGCCGGCGAGGTGACCGTGCGTGTCGTTGACCTTCTTGAAGTGGTCGACGTCGAACATGACCAGGGTCAGCGGATGCCCGTGCCGGCTGGCGACCGCGATCTCGCGCTCGAGGAACTCCAGGAAGAAGCGCTTGTTGTGGATCCCCGTCATGCCATCCTGGATGGCCATGTTGTGGATCGCCTCGTGGTACGCGCTCTCGATGTTGCTGCCCGAGAGAAACTTGTAGATCGCGTCGCCGAAGCGGACCTGGTCGCTGTCGGCGAGCTGCTGGCTATGGACGAGCCGGATCTCGTTGACGAACGTGCCGTTCGTCGAGTTGAGATCCTCGACCCACCAGTTGCCGTCGTCGTCGACGAACAGCCGGGCGTGCTGGCGCGAGACCGAGCCGCGGCTGACGACGAAGCCCGCATCGGTGTCGCGCCCGACGATGTACTGGCTGGCGACGAGCGGGATGCGGCGACCGATATCGGGACCGGGCGGGTGCAGGTTGACCAGACACGCTTCCCCGGTCGGCGCCTTCTTCTCCGGTGGGCCGAGTGGACGCTGCAGGATCAGCGTGCCGCCATCGCGATAGTCGTCCGTCACTCCTGTCTTCTTATATATCGCGGCTTTCAGCGCGGGTGCTAGCCTTGCCCGCATGACTCGCGCCGGCCGGGCATTCGCCGCGACCACGGTCATCTCGGTCGCGCTGGCCATCTGGTTCTACCTGGACAACCGCACGCTCGAGCACGAGCTGGCCCAGGCGCGGGCCACACAGACCAAGGTGGCGCCCGCCGGCGCTCCGGCTGCACCCGGCCCCGCCGCGGATCCGTGGAGCGGGCGGGAACGTTCCCAGGCTCGCCGCACGGGGACCGGCACCGGGCCGGCGCCGGCGCTGCCCGAGCCCAGGCAGGAGTCGCGCCTCGAGCGACGCCAGCGTCACCAGCAGGAGTTTGCGGCGATGTTCGGCCGCCTCGACGGTGAGACCGAGGACGAGTATCGAAGCCGCATCGTGCCGCTCATCCAGGCCGGACTCGCGATCCCGCGCGCGCGTGTCGACGAGCTGCGCCGCCAGGTCGAGGCCAAGGCGGGCGTGAGCGAGAAGCAATCCCGCCAGCTCGACCAGGCGTTCGAGCAGGTCTACGCCGATGCGCTCGACTACACGAACAAGGCGATCGCCGACGGCGTGCTGTCGCCCTACGAGCGCAACGTGTCGGGCTGGCTCGAGTACGCGGGCGGGCTCGGCGGCATCCTCGGCGATGCGAACGGCCAGATCGGCCAGATCCTGACGCCGCAGCAGATCCAGGCGATCACCCAGTCCGGCTTCGAATGGGGCGAGTACCTCGGTGCGAACGCTCCCTGGGAGCAGCTGCAGCCTCCGCCGCCGCCGAAGTGATCACGGACAGGTCATGCGGACACCGACCGGGCGCACGATCTCGCGGATCCCGTTGCCGAGCTGGCCGCTCGCACCGAGCCCCCAGCACAGGACGTTGCCGTCGCCGTCGATCGCGCAAGCGTGAGACCCGCCCGACGCGACGTCCTTCGCACCGATCACGCCCGCGATCTGCACGGGTGCCGACCGCCCCTGATAGCTCGCGTCGCCGACCTGGCCGAAGTAGTTCGCGCCCCAGCACCACACCGTGCTGTCGGACTTGAGCGCACAGCTCGCCTCGTAGCCCA
>DAIRFU010000492.1:0-5482 GCA_036794935.1 Kofleriaceae bacterium
GGCACCGATGTTCCGGGCGAGCCGGCTGTGCTCGAGGCTCCCACCGGCCATCGCGTAGATCACGCCATCTAGCCACTCGTGCTTCGTGTCGCTGCGCTGCTCGGCCTCGAGGAACTCCTCGTAGCTGATGTAGCTCGAAGCCACGTCGACCATGCGTCGCAGTATAGCCTGCGGCGGTGGAGCGCACAGCGGCCGCGTGGCCGGCTGCGGCCGGCTCACATCTGATCGGGCGCCGCGATGCCGAGCAGTGACAGGCCCTCGCGCAATGTCGCTTGCACCGCGGCGACCAGCGCGAGCCGGGCGCGGCGGACCTCGCGGTCCTCGACGAGCACGCGTAGCGACGCGTCGCCGTTGCCGAGCGTGTACCAGCGCGAGAACTCGCCGGCGACCTCGAGCAGGTAGTGACAGATCACGTGCGGCTCGTTCGCGCTGGTGGCGCGCACGACGATCTCGGGGAAGTCGAACAGCTTCTTCGCGACCGCCCACTCGGCGTCGTGCGCGAGCCTGGCGAAATCGACGCCGTCGACGCTCGTCAGCTGCTCGCCGGCCTTGCGCGCGATCGACGCGCAACGGGCGTGGCTGTACTGCAGATAGGGACCCGAGTCGCCGTCGAGCGAGACGGCCTTGTCGAGCTCGAAGTCGATGTCCTTGTCGCGCTGCGGGGCGAGGTTCGCGAAGATGACGGCGCCGATGCCGACCTGGCGGGCGACGACATCGACGACATCGGCCGCCAGGTTCGGATTGACCTCGGCGATGCGCTTGCGCACCTCGTCCTCGGCGATCGCGAACACCTGCTGCATGAGCACGACGTTGCCCAGCCGCGTGCCGGTCTTCTTGCCGCCGACCTTCACGAGGCCGTAGGGCACGTGCTGGCAGCGCGACGCCCAGTCGCGGCCGAGCTTCGCGAGCACCTTGAACAGCTGGCGGAAGTGGAGGGACTGGCCGCGATCGACGACGTAGAGCGAACGATCGAAGTGATAGGTATCCCAGCGATACTGCGCGGCGACCAGATCGCGCGTCGCGTAGAGGGTGGTGCCATCCTTCGTGAGCACGATGAACGGCGTCTTCTCGCCCTCGAGCTGGACGACCTGCGCGCCCTCGCTCTCGGACAGCAGCTGCTGGTCGCGTAGCTCCGCGATCGCCTTGCCGGTCCCCGTCGCGAAGTAGCTCTCGCCGTTGAGGTCGTCGTAGGCGATGCCGAGGATCTTGTAGACCTCCTCGAACTCCGCCCATGACGTCACGCGAAACCGCCGCCACAGCGCGACGGTCTCTGCGTCGCCATCCTCGAGCTTCTTGAAGTACGCGCGGCCCTGGTCCTCGGCGTCGGGCTCCTTGCGGAACTTGACGTAGAGCTCGTTGAGCAGCTCCACCGTCGGGATCTTGCCGTCACCCCACCGCGCGTAGGCGGCGAGCACCATCCCGTGCGTCGTGCCCCAATCGCCGAGGAAGTTGATGCCGACGACCCGGTAGCCGAGCGCGCGATACGACTGCGCGAGCGCGTGACCGATCGTCGTGCCGCGGATGTGATGATAGGCGAGGTGCTTGGAGATGTTCGGCGAGCCGTAGTCGATGCAGATCGTCTTGCCGGCGCCGTAGCTGCGAGGCAACAGCTCGCGGCGCAGCGTCGCGTCGACGAGCCAGCGCAGCGCGTGTGCGCGGTTCGCGCGAAAGTTCACGAACGGGCCGGCGGCGGTCGCGCTCGCCAGCCACTCGTTCGGCTGAAACGCGGCGGCGATCTGCTGCGCGATCTGTGCGGGATTTCCCTTCGTCGCCTTCGCGATCGCGAAGCAGCCGACCGCGAAGTCGCCCAGCTCGGCCCGCGGGGGCACCTCGACCTTGAGGTCCTCGGGGCGCACGCCGGTGCTCGCGGCGACGGCCTGCGCTGCGGCGAGGTGCAATGGCGTGTGATGGCTCGGCATCGAGGCTGCGCAAGCTACACCGAAAGTACCTCTGTTTCTAGGCGCTTGGTTTGACCGTGCAGCGCGGAGCGGGTTACTGTTACGTCGAGCTTTTGGGAGGACCCACGTGAGCAAGATCGTTTTGTGCGTCGATGACAGCGCGACGATGCAGATGGTCGCGGATATCACCTTCCGCGGCACCGAATACCAGTACGTGGGCGCGCGCAGTGTCGACGAGGCCTTGCAGAAGGCCAAGGCACAGAAGCCAGCCGTGGTCCTCGCCGACTCCGCGATGCCGGGCAAGACCGGCTACGATCTCTGCCTCGCGCTCAAGCAAGACTCGGCGATGGCCGACGTGCCGGTCGTGATCCTCGTCGGTAACGGCGCGCCGTACGACGCGGCGAAGGGCACGCAGGTCGGCGCCGACGCGAACCTGCCCAAGCCGTGGGACACGCAGTCGATGCTCGAGAAGGTCGCCGAGATCATCGGCAAGGGTGCGGTCGCCAAGCCGGGGCAGGCGGCCGCCGCATCTACCCCGGCAAGCACGCCTCCGCCCGCCGCGAAGTCTGCCCCACCCGCCACCACGCCGTCGGCCGCTGCCGCCGCTGCGGCGGCCAACGCCGGCAACATGCCGCCGCGCTCGGCGACGATCATGGGCATGCCGACGATCAAGATGCCCGCCGGCGTCGCGCCGACGGTCAGCGCGAGCGGCACGCCGGCGCCGACCCATGCACCGAAGACGACCGCGATGGCGGTGCCGCCGATGGCGCCGCAGGCCGCGGCCACCACGCCGGGCGCGACGCCCGGGCTCCGTCCGCCTGCTGCGCCCGCAGCAGCGACTGCTTCTTCATCTGCTCCTTCCCCTTCACCGGCTGCTTTCAGCCCAGGAATCGGTGGCATGAATCGTAGTCCCATGATCTCCGGATCGGCGACGAAGCGGTCGGCGCTCGTCGAGCGCACACTCGCGAAGATGGCTGCGCGGCTCGCCGAGACGGCAGGCCTGGAGCCGGGCTCGCCCGAGCTCGCGGCGCTGCTCAAGCTGTCGACCGAGGTGGTCGAGCGGATCGTCTGGGAGGTCGTGCCCGATCTCGCGGAGCAGATCATCCGCGAGAACCTGAACGAGCTCGCCGCCAGCCGCCGTAGCTAGCCGGTCGCGCCGTCCGGATGGTCGAGGTCGCGCGGGCGAAATCCGCGCGATCACGTCGCGCTGCGTGTGTTCGTCCCTCGCACCTCGCGCTCGCTCGCGAAGCGTGGGTACGATGGCTGCGCCGTTTTCAGATAACGGGAGATTGAACATGAAGAATCGATACCTGTGGACTTCGGTGCTGGCGCTCGCGCTCTCTGCGTGCGTCGTCAAGGGCAAGGGCGCGACCTCGGGGCCGCCGCCGAGTGCGCCGCCGCCGACGACGACGACCGTCACGGCACCGCCGCCGGGCCCGCCGCCGGGCCCGCCTCCGGAGGCACCGCCGCCCGCGCAGCCCGCGGCCGCCCAGCCGCCGCCGCCGCCGATGAACCACGGCCAGCAGCGCTCGGCCGAGGTCCACGAGCGGAACGAGCAGCGCAAGGCCGAGCACGACGCCATGAAGGCCGACAAGAAGGCGGACAAGGCGCAGATGAAGGCCGACAAGGCGGAGATGAAGGCCGACAAGGCCGACATGAAGGCGGACAAGGCGCAGATGAAGGCCGACAAGGCCCAGATGAAGGCCGACCACGCGAAGGCCGCCGGTAATCCGAAGGCGGACAAGGCGCAGGGCAAGGCCGACAAGGCGCAGGCCAAGGCGAACAAGGCCGAGGTGAAGGCCGACAAGGCGGAGCTGAAGGCGGACAAGGCCGACGTGAAGGCGGACAAGGCGGACAAGAAGGCCGACAAGGCGAAGGCCAAGGCCGGCAAGAAGTAGTCGCCGCGCGACGCCGGACGCGGCGTTCGTGACTCGCCGGAATTCTTCGACGGCGTTTCGCGTGCTAGCGTCCGGCGGCCATGACCACGTCGTCGGCGCTTCCGAAGCAGTACGATCCGTCGGAGGTCGAGCCTCGCTGGCTCAGCTTCTGGCTCGAGAACGGGTTCTTTCACGCGGACGAGGCGAGCCCGACGGTTCCGTACTCGATCACGTTGCCGCCGCCGAACGTGACGGGGTCCTTGCACATCGGCCACGCGCTCGGCTCGACGATGCAGGACATCCTGATCCGCTGGAAGCGGATGCAGGGCTTCAACGCGATGTGGATGCCCGGCATCGACCACGCGTCGATCGCGGTCCACGTGCTGCTCGAGAAGGACCTCAAGCGGCGCGAAGACAAGACGCGCTTCGAGCTCGGCCGCGACGAGTTCATGAAGAAGGCGTGGGCCTGGAAGGAGCGCAGCGGCAACCGGATCAGCGAGCAGGAGAAGCTGATGGGCTTCTCGCTCGACTGGCCGCGCGAGCGGTTCACGATGGACGAGCGCTCCAACCGCGCCGTGCGCGAGGCGTTCGTCCGGCTCCACGACGAGGGCCTGATCTTCCGCGCGAAGCGGATGATCAACTGGGATCCGGTGAGCGAGACGGTGGTCAGCGACCTCGAGGTCGACACCGCCGAGGAGAACGGCTCGCTGTGGGAGATCAAGTACCCACTGGTGAGCGGCGGGGGCGAGATCGTCGTCGCGACGACGCGCCCCGAGACGATGCTCGGCGACACCGGTATCGCGGTGCACGCGTCCGACGAGCGCTACAAGCACCTGCACGGCAAGCTCGTCGAGGTGCCGCTGACGGGGCGCCAGATCCCGATCGTGCCGTTCGAGCTCGTGCGCGACGGCAAGCCGTGGCCGGATCCGGCGTTCGGCTCCGGCGCCGTCAAGATCACACCGGCGCACGATCCGAACGACTACGACGCCGGCCAGATCGCGAACCTGCCGACGCTGCAGGTGATCGACGCGAAGGGCCGCATGTGCGCGCCCGCGCCCGAGAAGTACGTCGGCATGTCGGTCGATGACGCGCGCAAGGCGGTGGTCGCCGACCTCGAGGCCGGCGGCTTCCTCGGCGAGGTCAAGCCGTACAAGGTGCCGCGCGGCCGCAGCCAGCGCTCGGGTGCGGTGATCGAGCCGATGCTGATGGATCAGTGGTGGGTCAAGGCCGCACCGCTCGCCGAGAAGTGCATCGCCGCCGTCGAGCAGGGCAAGACGAAGTTCGTCCCCGAGCTGTGGACGAAGACGTACATGCACTGGATGACGAACATCAAGGACTGGTGCATCTCGCGCCAGCTCTGGTGGGGCCATCGCATCCCGGCCTGGTACTGCGCGAAGTGCGACCACGTCACGGTCGCGCGCGACGAGGTCACCGCGTGCGGCGGCTGCGGCGCGGCCGAGGTCCGCCAGGACGAGGACGTCCTCGACACCTGGTTCTCGTCGGCGCTGTGGCCGTTCTCGACGTTAGGCTGGCCGAAGGACACGCCGGACCTGCGCGCGTTCTACCCCACGGACGTGCTCGTGAGCGGCCCCGACATCATCTTCTTCTGGGTGTCGCGGATGATCATGGCCGGCTTCGAGTTCATGGGCGAGGCGCCGTACCATACGGTGTACCTGCACGGCATCGCCCGCGACATGAAGCATCGCA
>DAIRFU010000493.1:0-5456 GCA_036794935.1 Kofleriaceae bacterium
CGCTCTCGAAATCGATCGGATAAATGTCCTGGTACTTCTTCGGTGGGTTCTCGGCGTACTTGATCGAGCCGTCAGGCCGGTGACGGAACCACTCCGGGTGGTCGGTGACCCACGGATGGTCCGGCGACGCCTGAAACGCGATGTCGAGCGCCACCTGCAGGCCCAGGTT
Organism: Kofleriaceae bacterium; assembly: GCA_036794935.1. GTDB lineage: Bacteria > Myxococcota_A > Polyangia > Haliangiales > Haliangiaceae > JABFXX01. Next base: position 170 of record DAIRFU010000493.1, read on the forward strand.
GCGCGCCGTCTGGACGAACCGCGCGAAGTCGAAGCCGCGTTGACGTTCGCGGAGCTCGAAGCCGTCGGCGCGCGCGACAAGGGCGAAGACCCGGGTTGGGCGTGGCTACGCCACCGCTATCACGTGAGCTACCGGATGTCGCCGGTGTTCCGCGACGGCGCGTTCGTCGACACGATGGAGGTCGCGGCGAGCTGGGAGCGCATCATGGACCTCTACCACTCGGTGCGCACCGCGATCGGCCACCACGCCGTCGTGATGGCGCACTTCTCTCACGGCTACGCCGACGGCTGCTCGATCTACTTCTCGTTCGCCGGCCACGCGCCGGATGCAGCGGGCGCCTCGCGCATCTACGACGCGATCTGGCGCGACGGCCTCGAGGCGACCACGCGCGTCGGCGGCACGATCAGCCACCACCACGGCGTCGGCCTGCTCAAGGCGCCGTTCATGGCCGGCGAGCATCGCGAGGCGATGGCGATCTTCGAGGCGGCGAAGGCGGCGTTCGATCCCGACGGCATCTTCAACCCGGGCAAGATGGGCCTGCGCACGACGAGGCAGCCGTGACCGTGCTGTACGACGAGCTGTGCACCGCCGTCGGCGTCGAGTACGTCGAGCCCCTGCCCGAGCTCGCGCAGCCGGCGTGCTTTCGCGTCGTGCCCGGCTCGGCCGCCGAGGTCGCCGAGGTGATCCATCGCGCCGGTGCGCTGCGCGCCGCGATTCACCCGGTCGGTACGGGCGGCCGGCCGTCACGCGTCGACAAGGATCCGAAGGGCGAGCGCGCGCGCGTGTTCGTCTCGACCCAGCGCCTCGATCAGGTGCTCCAGCTCGACGAGCAGTCGCTGCTCGTCCACGTGCAGGCCGGGCTCACCGGCCTCGATCTCGAGCGCATCCTCGCCCCGCGCGGGCTCTCGATCGGCGACTACCCGCCGGTCGTGCTGACGTCCTCGCTGGGCGGCATCATCGCGGTGCGCACGCCCGGCAAGTCGAGCGCGCGGCACGGCTTCTTCGAGGAGGCCGTCGTCGGCGTGTCGGCCGTGCTCGCCGATGGCCGCACGGTGCACACCCGGATCGCGCCGCGCCGCTCGACCGGACCGGACCTCGCGCGCGCGATGTGCGGCAGCGAGGGCACGATCGGCTTCATCACGTCGGCCGTGCTGCGGATCCACAAGAAGCCCGAGGCGCGCCTGATCGCCGCCTATCTGCTGCCGTCGTTCGACGCCGCGATCTCCGCGGTGCTGTTCGCGCTGCGCGAGGAGGCCGCGCCGGCGGGCCTGCGCATCTACGACGCGGGCGAGGCCGCTCGCCACTTCAATGGTGTCGTGCTGCCGGCCGGCCACACGCTCATGTGTGCCGCCACGGCGGGGCCGACCGATCTCGCCGCGTGTGACCGCGACCTGATCTCCAGCGCGGTGATCGCGGAGGGCGGCTCGATCACCGACACCGCGCTCGCCGATCTGTGGTGGCGCCGTCTGCACGCCGGCGAGCCGACGCCCGGCCCGGCGCCGACGCTCCAGATCATGGCGACGCCGGCGAAGCTGCGATCGGTCTACCGGGCCGTCAACGCCGAGGCCGCGCGGCTCGGCGCGACCGCGCGCGCTCACGTGTCGCGGTTCGATGCCGACGGCGGCGTGATGTTCTGGTCGATCGAGCGTGACGGCGCGCCCGCCGACGATACGACCGCCGCCGCCGTCGAGCGCGCCGCCGAGCAGGCGGGCGGCTGGCTGCTCGGTGCCCGCGCCACGAAGCTCGACACGTACCTGCGCGCGCTGCGCGACAACCTCGATCCGCAGCGGATCATGAACCCCGGTACCCTGCCCTGACCGCGTGCTAGCGTCCCCGCCACGGTCATGGCGGTCATCGGCACCTGGCTCTCGCAGCGGCTCTCCCCCGGACAGGACTCGTGCCCGAAATGCGCCCGCGACACGCAACACACGCGCGAGGCGCGCGCCTACGCCCCCGTCCTGTTGATCTGGCCGCTGTTCGTGATGCCGGGCAGCGCCGGCTGTCGGGCCACGTGTCAGGTGTGCGGCGAGCAAACGTGGCGCTCGGAGCGGCCGAGCGATGCACGCCCCTGGCCGGTCTTCTATCGGTTCGGCGGCGTGTTCCTCGTCGCGGCCGCCGCCCTGGTCTGGCTCGGGCTCACGCTCGAGTCTCGTCACGATCACGCGAGCGTCACCGAGCACGAACGCGCCGAGCTGCCGGCAGAGATCCAGCGCGACATCGAACATTCGTCGTTCGTGCCGACGGCGTACACCGAGCCGACCGAGTACGAGCAGCGGGCCGCGCACGCGTTCGGACGCGAGCTCGCGGATGCGCTGCGCCTGGCCCCCGACGAGCTCTCGGTGGTCACCCTGCCGGCCCGCTACTACGACCCGACCCGAGGCGCGCAGTCGCTGCGCGTCAACGTGATCCGGCTGCAGCCGGCGAGCGGCGATGCCGCGATGCTCGCGACCTCCATCGCGAAGGCGATCGAGCAGCGCACGGCCGCGGGTGACGGAGAGATCTACGCGGTCTCCTCCCGCTGGCCGGGGTTCGACGTCGTGCTGCAGTTCCACACGCCCGGCGGCTGGGAACGCCTGGCCGCGCGAAGTGCGGCCGAGGTGGCGCGCGGCGCCGCCGCCGAGCTGCTCGGCCGCTGATCGCGAGGCGCCGAACGGTGGCGTAGCGGGATCTGCCACCTGTCCGATCTTCGACGAGCCGTGCCTGCCGCCGCGCACGGTTAGCGACACGCACGGGTGGCGCGCCGTCTGCACGTGTGCCCGGCGATGCGCGGGTTCCTGCTTGTCTGCCTCTCGGCCCTGTTCGCGTGCGCGGTCCAGCGCGCGGCACCCGGGACCGATCCGGCGCTGCCGCCCGAGGTCGGCGCCGACACGGCCGCGGTCCCCGAGGTCCGCTGCACGGCTGCGCCCGATGCCGGTCCTGCGACCGGGTGGCGCCACACCGCGAGCAAGCTGACCGCGAGGCTCGGCGCGCCCCACCATCGCGGTATCGATCTGATCGCGACCGATGACGATGCGACGCAGATCCTCACCGGCAAGCTCGCGTATGGCATCACCGACAAGGATCTCGAGGACGAGGACGTCGAGCTGTTCGCGTGCGTCGACACGCGCTGGCAGCGGCTCGGCACCGCGCGCACCGACCGCGACGGCCGGTTCGCGCTCGCGCTCGCCGGCGACGCGCGCCTGCCGGCCGGGATGCGCGAGCTCCGCCTCTCGGTGACCGGCGATCGCACCGGCGCCGCGTTCGTCGCGCTCGTCGCGGCGCGGGGCAGCGCGCTCGTCGTGTCCGATGTCGACGGCACGCTGACCGCGTCGGAGAACGCGTACCCGACCGCGCTCGTGGTCGGTGGCGCTGTCGCGGTGCAGCCGGATGCGGCCGCCACGCTGCGCTCGCTCGCCGCCCGCGGCTACACCGTCGTCTACGTCAGCGCGCGAGGCGATCGGTTCACCGAGGACACGCGCGACTGGCTGGAGGCGAACGGCTTCCCGCGCGGCCCGTTGCGCCTGCCAGGTGCGATCGTCACGCTGCCCGGCGAGGACACGATCGAGCTCAAGACGGCGGCGCTCGCGTCGCTCGCCGCGTTTGAGGTCGAGGCCGGGTTCGGCAACCGTGCGAGCGACGTCAGCGCGTACCTGGCGGCCGGCCTGCCACCCGAGCGCATCTTCATCAAGCTCCCCGAGTTCGCCGACGAGCTCGCCGCGCCTCTCGCCGCCGGCAGCGCCACCGGATTCGCGACCTACGGCGAGCTGCTCACGTCCTCGCTCGCCGGGCTGTGAACGTCAGCCTTCGGCCTTCGCCATGTCGGCCACGAGCTTGCGCATGAACAGCTCGATGTTGCGGCGCAGCGCCGGGTCCTCGCAGACCGGCAGCGCGCGCCGCCAGGTCTCGACCGCGCGCGCGTGCAAGCCCTGCCGGAAGTAGAGGTACGCGAGCCGCGTCAGCGCCGGGAAGTACGCCGGCTGCAGCTCGATGACGGCCTCGTACTCGTCGACGGCATCCCCCCACCGCGACGCGCGCTGGAGCATGTTCGCGAGCATGAAGTGGAGCTTGGGGCTGACCGGATCCTGGACGAGCGCGCCGCGCAGCCGCGCGATCGCACCCTCGATGTCGCCGGTGTGATAGCGGCCGAGCGCGTCGGCGAGCACGCTCTCGTGATCGGCGCGCTCCTCCGGCGACAGCTCGCGCAGCATGCGGTGGAGGCGTCGCGTGTCGATCGGCTTCTCGATGTAGCCGTCCGCGGCGTGCCGCGCGAGCACCTCGTCGGGGACCTGTCCCGAGTCGACGACCGACGTCGTGATCACGACGCGCGTCCTGGCGAGCCGCTGGCTGCGCTTGATCGCGCGGCACAGCTGGAGGCCATCGATCTCGCTCGCCGCGACGTCCGCGAACACGAGCTCGAACGGCGTCTGCACGAGCAGGTCGACCGCCTGCGCGCCGCTGGTCACCGCCTGACACGTCCAGCCCAGCTTCTCGAGCTCGGTGACGAGCTGGATCCGGCCCGGCGGATCGGGATCGACGACGAGCGCGCGCGTGCCGGCGTACGCGGCATCGAGCTCGGTGCGACGATCGAGGTCCGCCGTGATCACCTGCGTGCGCTCCTCGAGCAGCGGGTTGATGGTGTCCTCGGTCGAGGTGGTCAGCGGGCCGAGGTGCCAGTCACCGGTGAGCGTCGAGCCCGCGGTGTGCTCCTCCGACGGCAGCTCGTCGCTGCGCTCGATGTTGCGCGCGGCATCCTCGGCGAGCGCGCGCTGCGCGAGCCGGTGCTCGTCCTCGGCGCCGTCGGGCTGGACGATCGCGAGGTGGGCGCCCTTGCGCGTCGAGCTCGCCTCGCTGCCGACGAGGTAGGTCTCGCCGCGCTTCCACTTGCGAAACGCGACGCGGATCGTGCGGGCGAGCGTGACGTCGAGCGCGATCCGCAGCTCGACCGCCTTGCCCCGGGCGGTGCCGAGCTCGCGCGCGGGCACGATCGCGTCCTCGGGCCGCGCGGCCGCGACGACCAGGGTCCGGTCGTCCTCGTGAACGACGAGCGCGCTGAAGATGCGGGCCCACTCGATCGAGACGTGCTCGAGCACGTCGAGCCGGATCGTCGACTCGTCGAGCACGATGCCGGGCCAGCCGGTCTGCAGCGAGAGCGCCGTGCAGAGCTGGCGCTCGGAGGCATAGCCCAGCACGTACAGCTCGGACGCCACCGGGTGCCGGCCGCTCTGGCGGGCCAGCGCGTCGGACAGCGCGCCGGCATCGATCGCGCCTTGCGAGATCAACAGCTGCCCGATGGAGCCCCGCACGGGCC
>DAIRFU010000494.1:0-5454 GCA_036794935.1 Kofleriaceae bacterium
GTTCGCGATGTGCGACGCGTGCCGGCGCGAGTACGAGGATCCGGCGGATCGCCGGTTTCATGCCGAGCCGAACGCGTGCCCGGTGTGCGGCCCGCGCGCGCGGCTGCTCGCGCCCGATGGCCGGCGCCTCGCCACCGACGACGCGGCGGTGCGTGCCGCGGCCGCTTCGCTCCGCGACGGCTCGATCGTCGCGATCAAGGGCGCCGGTGGCTTCGTGCTCGCGGCCGACGCGACCCACCAGGCCGCGGTGGTGCGGCTGCGCGACCGCAAGCGTCGCCCGCACAAGCCGTTCGCGGTGATGGCCGGCGCGCTCGCCGAGCTCGAGCGGATCGCGGTGCTCGATGACGATGCGCGCGACCTCCTCGCGTCGCGCGCCCGGCCGATCGTGATCGTCCCGGTCCGCCCCGGGGTGCTCGCGGCCGCCGTCGCGCCCGGCCTCGCCGACGTCGGCGTGTACCTGCCGCCGACGCCACTGCAGGCGTTGATCGCGGCCGACGGCCCGCCGCTGCAGGTGATGACGAGCGGCAACCTCGCCGAGGAGCCGATCGCGCGCACCGACGAGGAGGCGCTGGCGCGGCTCGCGGGTGTGGCCGACATGTTCCTCGTCCACGATCGAGAGGTCCACTCGCGCGCCGACGACTCGGTCCTGCGCAGCTCGGCGCGGGGCCCGATCCCGATCCGGCGCGCCCGCGGCTTCGTGCCCGGCGCGATCGCGCTGCCGGTCGCGGGACCGCCGGTCATCGCGGTCGGTGGCCACGAGCGCAACACCGTGTGCTTCGCGTGCGATGGCCACGCGGTCCTGTCGCAGCATGTCGGTGACCTCGATCACCCCGAGTCGGACGCGTTCTTCCGCGAGGCGATCGCGCACCTCGGCGCGCTGCTCGGCGCCGCGCCCGTGGCGGTCGCCCACGACCTGCACCCCGACTACCGGTCGACACGCTGGGCGGTCGCGTCGGGGCTACCCGCGATCGCGGTGCAGCACCATCACGCGCACGTCGCCGCGTGCCTCGCCGATCACGGGCGTAGCGACCGGGTGACGGCGATCGCGTTCGACGGCACCGGGCTTGGCGACGACGGCACGCTGTGGGGCGGCGAGGTGCTCGACGCGGATCTGGAGGCGTCGCACCGGCGCGGCTGCCTGCGCCCGATCGCGCTCGCCGGCGGCGAGGCGGCGATCCGCCAGCCGTGGCGGCTCGCGGCGGCGGCCCTCGTCGACGCGGGCGAGTCGCTCGATGTGCGCGGCGTGCCGCTCGGCTCGCTCGCGCGCGTACCGGCCGACGACCGCGCGAAGGTGCGGGCGCTCCTCGCGACCGATCTGCCGCGGCGGGTGACCGGCGCCGGGCGCTGGTTCGATGCGGTCGCCGCGCTGCTCGGTGTCGCCGACGACATCAGCTACGACGGCCAGGCCGCGTCGCAGCTCGAGGCGCTCGCGGTGGGCGCGGGCGAGCCGTTCGAGGTCGCGCTCGGCGACGGCGATCCGTTCGAGATCGATCTGCGGCCGGCGATCCGCGAGCTCGCGCACGCGCTGCGCCGCGGCACCGCCGCTGCCGAGCTCGCCGCGCGCTTTCACGCGACGCTGGCCGCCGCCACCGTGCTCGCGTGTCGGCGCCTCGAGCGGCGCGTCGTCGTGCTCACCGGCGGCTGCTTCCAGAACCGGCGGCTCGTCGAGCGCACCACGGCGGCGCTCGAGGCCGGCGGCTTCGAGGTGCTGCTGCACCGCCGCGTGCCGCCGAACGACGGCGGCCTCGCGCTCGGCCAGGCGGCGATCGCGTCCTGCCGGCTCGCGCGGGAGGGCTCGCGATGTGCTTAGCCGTCCCCGGCGAGGTGATCGAGCTCGCCGAGCGCGACGGCCTGCGCTTCGCGAAGGTCCAGTTCGGCGGCATCACGCGCGAGGTCTGCCTCGAGTACCAGCGCGACGCGGTGGTCGGCGACTTCGTGCTCGTCCACGTCGGGTTCGCGATCGCCAGGCTCGATCGGGACGAGGCGGCGCGGACCTGGGAGCTGCTTCGCGAGCTCGGCGAGGAGGTGCCATGAAGTACGTGGACGAGTACCGCGATGCCGACGCGACGGCCGCGCTCGCCGCCGAGATCGGCCGGGCGGCGACGCGCCCGCACGTGATCATGGAGGTCTGCGGCGGCCAGACGCACTCGATCCTGCGCTATGGCCTCGATCGCCTGCTGCCGGCGCACGTCGAGCTCGTGCACGGTCCCGGCTGCCCGGTCTGCGTGACCGCGCTCGAGACGATCGATCGCGCGCACGCGATCGCGATCCGGCCGGACGTGATCTTCACCTCGTTCGGCGACATGTTGCGTGTGCCGGGCTCTCGCGGCGACCTGCTGGGGCTGCGCGCGCAGGGGGCGGATGTCCGGGTCGTGTACTCGCCGCTCGACGCGCTCGCGCTCGCCCGCGCGAACCCGGAGCGATCCGTCGTGTTCTTCGGCATCGGCTTCGAGACCACCGCGCCCGCGAACGCGATGACGCTGATCGCCGCGAAGCGCGAGCGGGTCGGCAACTTCGCGATGCTCGCATCGCACGTGCTCACGCCGCCGGCGATCGCGAGCATCCTGCAGGCGCCCGGCAATCGCGTCCGCGCGTTCCTCGGCCCGGGGCACGTGTGCGCCGTGGTCGGCACCCGCGGCTTCGAGGCGCTCGCCGCGCACTACCGGGTGCCGATCGTGATCACCGGGTTCGAGCCGGTCGACCTGCTGCGCGGCGTGCTCGCCGCGGTGCAGCGGCTCGAGCGCGGCGAGCACGGCGTCGACAACGCATACGCGCGCAACGTGCCGCCTGGCGGCAACCTGGCGGCACGTCGCGCGCTCGCCGAGGTCTTCGATGTCGTCGACCGCAACTGGCGCGGCGTCGGCGCCATCCCCAAGTCCGGTTACCGGATCAACGACGCGTACCGCGCGTTCGACGCCGATCACGTGTTCGACGTCGGCACGATCGCGACGCGCGAGCCGGACGCGTGCATCAGCGGCCTCGTGCTGCGCGGGATCAAGAAGCCATGCGAGTGCCCCGCGTTCGGCAACGCATGCACGCCGGCGCGGCCGCTCGGCGCGACGATGGTGTCGGCCGAGGGCGCGTGCGCCGCCTACTACGCGCACCGGAGGACCGAATGGCAGGCGACGTGACCGCTGCAGGGACCGCGATCCGGCGCAAGGCGCGCGAGAGTGCGGAGCTCGTCACCCGCTACATCGACGGCTGCGCCGAGGAGATCGATCGCTGCACGCGCGCGCTTGCCGAGCGACTGGGGCACGGCGGCCGGCTGTACGTGATGGGCAACGGTGGCTCGGCGTGCGACGCCCAGCACGTCGCGGTCGAGTTCCAGCACCCGATCATCGAGAAGCGCCGCCCGCTGGCCGCGGCCGCGCTGGCCGCCGACGTCGCGCTGCTCACCGCGATCGGCAACGACGGCGACTTCGCGCAGGTGTTCGCGGCCCAGCTCGAGGTCGGCTGCCGCGAGATCGACGCGGTGCTCGGGATCTCGACGTCGGGGACGTCGGCGAACGTGCTGCGCGCGCTGCGCGTCGCGCGCGAGCGAGGTGCGCTGACGATCGGGTTTGCCGGCCGCGACGGCGGACCGCTCGCCGACCTCTGCGAGCACGCGTTCGTCGTGCCGAGCTGGTCGATCCATCGGATCCAGGAGGTCCACACCGTGCTCTTGCACCTGCTCTGGGATCACACGCACGTCGCGCTCGGAGAGCCCGATGTCCTTTGAGTGTCCGCTGCCGATCTCGGCGACCGACCGCGTGCTGCTCGGTCACGGCAGCGGCGGCAAGCTCACCGCGGAGCTGATCGAGAAGCTGATCGTGCCGGCGTTCGCGAACCCGGCACTCGCGCAGCTCGACGATCACGCGATGGTCCCGATCGAAGGCGCGCGGCTCGCGTTCACGACCGACTCGTACGTGGTCACGCCGATCTTCTTCCCGGGCGGCGACATCGGCGAGCTCGCGGTCAACGGTACGATCAACGATCTCGCGTGCGGGGGCGCGCGGCCGATCGCGCTGTCGCTCGCGTTCATCCTCGAGGAGGGCCTGCCGCTCGCCGATCTGCGCCGCGTCATCGAGTCGGCGCGCCGTGCGGCGGCCGCGGCGGGCGTGCCGGTCGTGTGTGGCGACACCAAGGTGGTCGGCCGCGGCTCGGGCGATCAGATCTTCATCAACACGTCGGGGATCGGGGTGGTACCGGCCGGCATCGAGCTCGGCTCGGCGCAGGTCCGGCCCGGCGACGCGATCCTGCTCTCGGGCCCGATCGGCGATCACGGCGTCGCGATCATGGCGCACCGCGCCGGTCTCGACCTCGGCGGCGACGTGACGAGCGACACCGCACCGCTGCACGAGCTGAGTGCGGCACTCCTGCACGCGTGCCCCGAGATCCACGCGATGCGAGATCCGACCCGCGGTGGCCTCGCGGCGACCGTCGTCGAGATGGCGACCCGGCGCGGGCTCGGGATCGAGATCGATGAGGGGCTGCTGCCGGTGCGCGATGCCGTGCGTGGCGCATGCGAGCTGCTCGGACTCGATCCGCTGCTCGTCGCGAACGAGGGCAAGCTCGTCGTGTTCGTCCCCGAGGTGTGCGCCGATGCCGCGCTGACGGCGATGCGCGCGCATCCGCTCGGCCGGCACGGGGCTCGCATCGGAACCGTCACGAGCGCCCATCCGGGCGTCGTCGAGCTCACGACCCCGGTCCGCGGACGCCGCCTGCTCGATCTCCCGTTCGCAGAACCCCTGCCGCGGATTTGCTGATGGAGGAGCCGATGCCACCCACCCTGCCGATCCCCGAGCTCTACATCCTGTGGATCTCGGAGGGAATGAGCTGCGACGGCGACACCGTGTCGCTGACGGCGGCGACCCAGCCAAGCCTCGAGGACGTCGTCCTCGGCCTCATCCCGGGGATCCCCAAGATCCACCTGCACAACAAGGTGCTCGCGTACTCGCTCGGTGGCGAGGACTACCTGATGCCGTTTCGCAAGGCGGCGCGCGGCGAGCTCGACGCGCCGTTCGTGCTCGTGATCGAGGGCTCGATCCCGAACGAGAACATCAACGGCGAGGGCTACTGGACGTCGTTCGGCAACCGGCCCGACGGGCAGCCGATGACACTCAACGAGTGGATCGATCTGCTCGCGCCGAAGGCGTGGGGCGTGATGGCCGCGGGCACGTGCGCGACCTACGGTGGCATCCACGCGATGGCCGGCAACCCGACTGGCTGCATGGGGCTGGCCGACTACCTCGGCTGGGACTTCCGGTCCGCGGGCGGGCTGCCGATCATCAACGTCCCCGGCTGCCCGATCCAGCCCGACAACTTCATGGAGACCCTCGTCTGGGTGCTGCAGTTCGCGGCGGGCAAGGCGCCGCTCATCCCGCTCGACGACAAGCTGCGGCCGACCTGGCTGTTCGGCAAGACCGTGCACGAGGGCTGCGACCGCGCCGGCTACTACGAGCAGGGCGACTTCGC
>DAIRFU010000051.1:0-17578 GCA_036794935.1 Kofleriaceae bacterium
GCTCGCGTCGCTACGGCACGCCGTTCTCGGTGATCATGCTCGACGTCGACGACTTCAAGATCCTCAACGACACCCACGGACACCTCGTCGGCGACCGCGTGTTGCGCGCGATCGCGAACGTCGTCAAGGGCCAGATGCGCGGCGTCGACACCGCGGCGCGCTACGGCGGCGAGGAGTTCGCCGTGATCCTGCCGCGCACCGAGATGGTCGGTGCGTACAGCCTCGCCGAGCGCATCCGCGAGGGCATCGCCGAGCTACGCATCACGACCGACGACGAGCCGCCGCGCGTGCTCGGGGTCACCACGTCGCTCGGGATCTCGGCGTTCCCGGAGAGCAAGGCGCAGGACGGCGTCGATCTCGTCCGGCGCGCCGACAAGGCGCTGTATCGCGCGAAGAAGACCGGCAAGAACCGGGTCGAGCTGTTCTGGACCGATGACCCCTCGGGCATTCACAAGATGCCGGAGCTGGCGCGTGACTGACGAGCGCAAGTGGGCGGAGCGCAAGGTCGGGTTCGCGCGGCTGTGGGCGCGGGCCAAGCAGGTCCTGACCACCGATCCGACCGGCTCGGACGAGGACGACCACGTCGTCGACGAGGAGGCGGCGCGCGTGCTCGCCGCACAGGCCGGCCGGCTCAAGGGCGGGCTCGCCAAGGTCGCGCAGCTCGCCGCCTACGATCCGGGGGCGAGCCTCGGACGCGGTCGCGGCGCCAGCACCGCCGCACGCACCGTGCTCGGCGGTCTGTGGGACAAGGCGCCGTCGATGCCGGCGGGCGCGATCGCCGGCGTCGTCGAGCGCGATCTCGGCACCGCCCCGCAGTCGCTGTTCGCGCACTGGGATCCGGCGCCGATCGCGGCTGCCTCGATCGGCCAGGTCCACGCCGCGCGCCTCCACGACGGCACCGAGGTCGTGGTCAAGGTCCAGTACCCCGAGGTCGCCGACAAGCTCCGCGCCGACCTCGATGACGACGACTTCCTGCGCAAGCTCGCCGGCGCCGAGCTCGGGCGCACGGTCGACGTCCACGCGCTCCAGGTGCTCGCGGACGCCGTCCGCGGCGAGCTCGATTATCGCGCCGAGGCTGCCGCCCAGCGGCGCTTCGCGACCGCGTGGCAGGGCGACCGCAGCCTGCGCATACCGCGCGTCATCGACGAGCTATCGAGCGCGCGCGTGCTGACGATGACCCGCGCCCGGGGCAAGCCGCTCGTCGAGGTCGCCGCCAGCGGCGATGCCGACGTCCGCGCCCAGACCGCCGCCGCGATCTACAAGTTCGCGTGGGGCTCGCCGCTCGTGCACGGGGTGCTCAACGCCGATCCGAACCCGGGCAACTACCTCGTCGAGCTGGAGGCCGACGGCCACGCGCTCGTGTGGTGCCTCGATTTCGGCTGCGCGATCGATGTGCCCGACGAGGTGCGTGATGTCGACCGCGAGATCTGGTGGGGCCTGCTCGACGAGGACGCGGCGACCGCCGCCGAGCGGTTTCGCATGGCACTCGGCAAGTCCGGGCTGCTCAGGCGCGCCGACTCGCTCGCGAGCACCGCGCATCGCGAATGGGAGCGCGCGCTCGCGATGCCGATCTCGACCCACGGCAACTTCCACTGGGATGCCGCGTACGCGAGCGCGTTCGCCGAGACCACCGCGCGCGTGCTCGCCGCCGGCGGTCTTCACCTGCCGGCGCGCTTGCTCCTGTTGTGGCGCCAGCGCCTCGGCGTCGCCGCGGTCATCGGCATGCTCGACGGCACCGCGCCGTTTCGCCGCGTCCTCTTCGATCTGATCGGCAGTGGTAAGCGCGCGCTGCGCTAGCCGCCGCCGTACGTGTAGCGAAGGTAGAGGCGCGAGTCGATCGCCTTGAGCTGGTCGAACTCGGGCGCGTAGAAGCCGTCGACGGCGACGCCGAGCGCGTAGTGGCGGTTCTCGAGCTGGTACTCGAGGCCCGCGCCGCCGTGGAACGTGATCGAGAACCGCTCGCCGGGATCGATGGTCATCACCTTCTCGAGGATGTTCGACGACATCAGCGAGCCGCCGAGGCCACCCTCCGCGAACAACGCGACGGAGCCGGCGCGGGCGCCGAGGCGGAGCTCGCCGCCGAACCGGTAGAGCTGGAACCACTCGCCCTCGGGCGGCGGCGGCACCGTGGCCTCGTGGCTCGACACCGCGGCATAGCCGCCGATCGACAGCCACGAGAACAGGTCGCGGCCGAGGCGCACGTCGAGCGCAGGGCCGACGGCCGCATTGTCGCCGTCGGGCGGCAGGAACACGACGGCGCCGAGGCCACCCTCGGCGTAGAAGCCGGTCGACGCCGGCCGGGCGTGCGCGGTCCCCGCCGGCGCGCCGAGCGCGAGCAGCACGAGCAGGCTGCGTCTCATCCCACGATCATCCTAAAGCGAATCGCTATGGCACGTACGGCGCGGGATCCAGAATTTCGAGCTCGCCGGCGGGCGCGTTCAGGCCTTCGTCGTGGATCACGTCGGTGTGCTCGCGGACGCGCACCGCGTAATCGATCTTCATGTGCGCGAGCGGCTTGAACACGACGTCGATGCGGACGAGCTGGCGCCACGCGATGCTCGGCACCGCGGGTCCGGTGGCCTCGCCACCGGTCATCGTCACGTAGTCGTACGGGGTGATCGGCTGGAAGCTGTCGTCCCGGCGCGAGGTGGTCAGCGTGGCGCGGAACGGGTTGATGTTGCCGCGCGAGATCTGGTCGAGGTCGATCGCGGCCTCGGCGAGCTGGTCCTCGCGGAACGTGCCGCTGACGACCGCCTTCGGGCCGATGTCGATGGGAATGTTCCCGGTGAGCGGCGGGGTCGGCGGCGCCTCGTCGTCGGTCGGATCGATGATGATCAGCGACGGATCGTACGTGAACGCCTCGTTCGCGCCGTTGAGATCGACGCGGAACTGGCTCGGTTGATCGGTCAGGTTCGTGACCGTCCACTCGACCGAGATGTCGTAGTGCTCGAGCCGGTAGATCGGGACCTCGATCGCGGCGTCGACGGTCTCCTGGAGCTCGGTCCGCCGCTGGCGATCGGCGAGCTTCCAGTCCGCCTCCGGCTTGACCGGGATGTGGATGCTGCCCTTGGCCTCGGCGGTGACGCCGCCCATGCCGTCGTCGACGCCGGCCTCGAGGGTGCAGACGTCCATGCCCATGGCCGGGCAGGTGACGTACTGCGGATCGTTCGTCGGGTTCGTGCACGCTGCGAGACCGATGAAGACGAGCTTTCGCATCACTACCCTCCCGGTTGGAACAGGAATGGATAATTCACGTTCGCCAGGCCGCCCTTTGCCGGGAACTTGAGCCGCATGATGTTGGACTTCACGCAGCTCTCGACGCTGGCACTGTGCAGCGTGCTGCCGGCGCCGGTCTTCGCGCGCTTGACGATGCCGTCGCCACCGATCTGGAACGACACGACGAGCTTGCCGCCGATCCCCGGGTTGCGGTTGAGCTCCGCCTGGTAGCAGGCGCGAAAGATGCCGGCGCGCGATTTGACGACGCGGTTGATCTCCTCGGCGGTGAGGCCACCAAAGTCACCCTCCGCGGCCTGGAGCACGACCTTGACCTCTTTGGGCGCGGTGCCGCAGGGCGGGTGCGCGCAGTTGCCCCCGCCGGGGCGGTTCTTGCCGGTGTCGATCGCGCCCTTCTTGCTGACGAAGTCACCCTCGGCGTTACCGCCGCCGCCGCTGCCGTGCTTGTTGCTGCCGCGGGTCGTGCCGGTCCCCGCGCCGTGACCGACGCCCGTACCGGTGCCATCGCCAAAGCCGAGCGAGCCGCGCTTGACCTCGTCGCCCTTGATGCCGGTGAACTTGTCGAGGCTCGTCGACAGGTTGCGATCGATGATGTTGTCGAGCACCTTGCGGTTCTTGTCCTCGAACAGCGCGACCTTCGGCGGCGCCGGCGGGACGTCCCGCGCGTTCGGATCGCGCGCGCGCTCGGTCTCGCCCTTGCCACCGGACGCCCCCTCGTCGTTCTTCGTCGCGGTGTTCTTCGGCTTGTCGGGCGACTTCGCCGCGGCGGCGCCCGAGTCCTGCTTGGCGGCGACGGTCGCGACGGTCGGCGTCGGCTGCTGCGGCTCTTCGGGCTCGAGGCGGGTCACCAGGTAGTTGCCGGTCAACGAGCGCGGGCCGGGCCACACGAACGCGTTCGACCCGTCGTACAGCTGGTACGTCATGAACAGGAGCGCCGCGTGGAGCAGCACCGAGAACGCGAGCGATGCCTGCTGATCGCCATCCTGGCGCACCAGCCACCAGCCGATGCCGCCGAGGCCGAGCGCGATCGTCGAGATGCCCCAGCCGCGGAATGCCGCCTCGGCGAGGTCCGCGAGCATCGCGGAGCCGGCGAGCGTGAAGTCGGTGGTGACGCCGCGCCAGAGGAAGAGCAGCGCGAGCACCGCGATCGAGATCAGGTAGCCGGCGCTGCCCGCGAGCAGCATCTGGCGCGTGAAGAACGGCTGCGTCGTCGCGTCCTCGATCGGGACAAACTGGAAGAACAGCTTGTAGTCGCCGGTCTCGTCGAGATCGATCACGCCCCAGTCGCGGCCGCTGATCGGCGTCGCCGCGAACCCCGCTGCCGCATTCGCGCGGACGAAGTCGGCGACCTGCTTCTGCTCGCCGTCGACACAGATCGTGCCGCGCATCCGCTCGCCGAGCGTGAGGAGATAGCCGCGGTTGCCCGGCCGCACGATCGCGAAGTCTTTCGGCAGGCCGACGCTCGGGATCGTGAACGTCGCCTTGCCGCCGTGGCCGACCGTGATGTTGGTCGGCTTGTGGACCACGACGTCGTCCATGACTTCGTCGTGCCAGACCAGCGCCGTGCGGAGGGCAACCGTCGTCACAGCTGCTCTTCCTCCACGCTCCGCACGAGGTGCGGGATGAACGAGCGCTTCTCGAGGCTGGCGCGCTCGAGCTCCTCGTTCGCGCGCTCGAGGAAGTAGAGCAGCTGTGGCGTGCGCATCCGGCCGTTGAGGTCGAGCGCGTTGAAGTCGAAGTTCTTCACGCGGTCGTTCTTCTTGTCGGCCTTCTCGGTGGCGGCCGGCTTGGCCTCGGTCGCCGCCGCGTCCTTCTTCCCCTTGCGCGGCTGCGCGGCCGCGGGTGCGACGAGCGCACACACGAGCAGCGTGGGCAAAAGCCCCCGGATGGGGGCGGTATGCCTCAGTGGCATTTGACCTCCTTGCACTTGTTCTCGGCGTCCTGACGCTTGCCGTGACTCGACGGGGCTTCTTGCAGATATCGCTCCAGCTCGGTCTTGCCGCCGGCGGTGTCCTCGACGTAGTCGAGCTTGAGGATCGCCAGGTTCCACATCGCGTCGGCGCGGGGCGTGCTGCGTTTCGGGGCGTCCTGGATCACGCGCTCGAATGCCTTTCTCGCCTGGGGGAGCTCCTTCAAGCCGCGGTGCGCCACGCCGAGGGACACCCATGCGGCGTAGTCATCGGGTCTGCGTTCGACGATCGCGGCGAGCTCGGTCTTGGCTCGCGCGTAGTCGCCCGCATCGAGCAGCACGGTCGCCTTGTTGAAGCGTGCGTCGATGTACGTGGGGTCGAGCGAGACCGCCTGGTCGTAGCGCTCGAACGCCTCCTGCGCCTTGCCCTGGCGCTGGGCGAGCAGGGCGAGCGCGTTGTAGACCGACGGGTCCTTCGCGTCGAGCTCGAGCGCCTTGGCGAGCACGAGCTGGGCGAGCTCGAGCCGCTTCTGCGCGATGTAGATCTGGCCGAGCTCGGTGTAGATCCGCGCGCTCGTGCCGGACACGCGCACGGTCTCCCGCAGCACCTCGACCGCGTCCTCGTAGTCGCCGGCGTCGCGCAGCAGCGATGCGAGCCGGGCCGCGGCGTCGCGCCGGTTGGGATCGTCCTCCTCCATCCCCTTCATCGCCGCCTGGTAGTCGGCGCGCGCGTTCTTCTTCTTGCCGGCACGGCGATACGCCTCGGCGCGCGCGAGGAGCGTCGGCGTGTGGTCCGGGTTCAGCCCGAGCGCCTTGCCGAAATCGTCGATCGCCTCGTCGTCCTCACCCTCGCGCCACGCGATCACGCCGAGATCGTGCCACGCCTCCCAGATGCTGGCGTCGATGTCGAGCGCCTTCTTCAGGCGGGTGCGCGCGGTCTCGCTCGCGTCGGGGCCGCCGAGCCGCACCGCGCGCATCGCCGACTCGAACTGCTTCATCGCCGCGGGCTTGACCGGATCGCGGTGCGTCACGGTGCGGCCGCCGCGGACGGTGCGCGTGCTGCTCGCGCCGCACGCACAGGCGAGCACGAGCACGCCGACGAGCCAGCTGCGCGCCGATCTTCTCCTGACGCTCTGCCTCGCGGGGGCTACCCCGCAGAGCTCACCGCTGCGCGGCTCGCGTTCTGCTGCCCCGCTCGGCAGGCGCCTCTCTTCGTTCGGCGCACGCGTCATCGCGCCACCTCGGTGACCAGCTCGGGATCGAGCGCGCGATCGCCGGTGCGCTCGCGGCCGCGCGACTCGCGCTCGGGCGGGAAGTTGTCGGCATCGAGGCGGCCGAGCGCCTCGCGGATCTTCGCGGTGTACTCGTCGTAGACCTGCATCTGGATCGCCTTCGTGTAGCCGGCCTTGAACAGCTCCACCGCCTTCTGCTGGATGTTGATCACGTACGTGTCGAGCGCCGCGCGATAGGCGTCGGCCTGGTCCTGGCTGAGGCCCTTCGGCGTCGACGCGTTGATCAGCGACTCGGCGAACGCGTCGTAGACCTGCGCGACGCGATACAGCGCCGCGGTCGCCCACTTGAGATCCTCGTAGTCGACGACGGACAGATAGACCTTCTCGGCGTCGGCGAGCAGCTTGCTCTTGCGCTTGAGCGCCTTCTCGAGCTGCGACGGTTTGACGTCGAGCGTGACCTTCTCGTACTCGCGGAAGATCAGCTCGCCCTCGCTGTAGCGAGCCTGCGCCGCCCACGTCTTGCCATCGGCCTTCTCCTTGCCGTTGGCGCGCTTGAACAGCGACTGGGCGGTGGCGAAGTCGTCCTTCGCGCGGCGCAGCTGGCCGAGCCGCAGCGACATCAGCCCGGCACGCGTGTACGCCTCGATCACGCGCCGGCCGCTCGACCGGTACGTGCGGGTGTACTGCGCGAACGCCTGGTACGCCGGGCCGTCCTGACCGGCTTCCTGGTAGACCGCGCCGATGTTGAACGCGACGTCCGCCGCGTCCTTGCGCGACGCGAACTGGTCCTTGTACTTCTTGTAGTGCGCGATCGCGCGGTCGTTCTGGCCGAGCGCCTGGCGCAGCACGCCGGCGTTGAACAGCGCGTCGGCGACCTTGGGGTCGTTCTTGTCGCGGCCGAACTTGTCGACGACGAGCTCGTACGCCTTCGCCGCGCGGTCGTAGAACAGCGACTTCTCGTAGACCGCGCCCGCCGAGAACGCGGCCTTCGCGGCGAGGTCACGCGTGCTGGTCGCGTACTTCTGCGCGAGGTCGATGTACACGTCGGCGGCGTCCTCGGGCTGCTTCGCCTTCTCGTACATGACGCCGGCGTTCATCATCGCCTGCGCCCCGACGCGCGCGTCGCCGGTCTCCTTGGGCACGCGCAGGTAGAACGTCGCCGCCTGCTCGTACTTGCCGGCGTCGGCGTACTTGTCACCGCTCTTCTGGATCGACTCGACGATCAGGCGTGACAGGCGCGCCTGCTGCTCCTTGCTCGCGAACGACGGCGCGTTCTTGAGCTTGCGCGCCCAGTCCTCGATGTTCTCGTAGTCCTGCGCCTTGTTGAGCGCGGACAGGATGCGGTCGCCGGCCGGGCCGGCGTTGGGGTCCTTCGGGTACTTGGTGACGATCACGCCGAAGCGCTTGATCGCCTCGTCGTACTCGCCGTAGTCGTAGAACATCTGGCCGTTCTTGAAGATGACGCCGACGAGCGTCGGGTCGGCCGGGAACAGCGTCGCGTACAGGTCGATCGCCTCGCCGAACTTCTTGTCGACGTCGTAGAGCTTGCGGCGGCCGGCGGTGTCCTTGGGGCGGGCGGCCTCGAACGCGGCCATCGCGTTGAGCAGCGCGTCCTTGTGGAACTTGCCGACCGGCGCGCTCTTGCCGACGCCGAGGTACTCGTCGCCGGCGGCCTCGACCTTGCCGAGCTTGAAGCACAGGATGTCGGCGCGGTAGTAGCGCAGCTCGATCGCCTTCTCGGCGGCGGCCTTGGTGGTGCCGAATGCGGACAGGTACAGCTCGTAGGCGTCGGCCGCCTTGCTGTAGATCGCCTGCAGCTCCTGGTTGCCGCGCGGCTGCGATGCGCAGCCGGTCTGCTTGGGCAGCTTCAGCAGCTTCTCGCGGCGCTGCGCCTCGCCGTGGATGTTCGTCGCCGTCACGCGGACGAGCTTCTCGGTGGTGTCGAGCGAGCGGGCGAGGGCGTCGCGGTTCTTCTGCTCCTTGGCCCACGCCGTCTTCGGCCCGAAGTGCTCGAGCAACACCTTGATCTCGTCCTGCGCGCGCTCGATCTCGAGGGCGCTCGTCCAGTTCTTGACGACCTCGCGCTGGTAGTCCGCCGCCTTGATCGAGTCCGGATCCATCTTGATCAAGAACCGGTACGCCTCGTTGCTGCGCTCCCACTCGGCCTGGCCGGCGTAGCTCTCGGCGACCTTGATCATGACGTCGCGCGAGTAGCGCTCGCCGCCGATCGACGCGAGGAAGTCGAATACTTCCTGCGCCGAGATCGAGCGGTCCTCGGTGAACACGACGACGAGGTACTCGAGCGCCTCGTCGCGGAGCGACGCGCTGCGCCGGCGCTGGGCCGCGGTGCCCGTGCGCTCGGCTTCGACGGCCTTGTCGAGCACGCGCTTGAAGTCCTTCGCGGCCTGCTCGGTCTGGCCGAGCTTCCAGTAGCACCAGGCGGTCTTGAACGTCGACAGATCGCTCGTCGCCGCGTCGTCGGGGATGTGCGTGTATGCGTCGATCGCGCGCTGCCACTGCGCCTGCGCGAAGTAGTGCTCGCCGACCATCATCCAGGCATCGCCGAACAGCGGCGAGCCGGGGAAGCGATCGATCACCTCCTGGAACTTCGCCATCGCCTCCTCCTCGTGGCCGTCCTCCTTCGCGGCGAAGCCGATCAGGTACGTGACGAGGTCCATGCGGCGAAACGTCGGGTACTTGTCGTGGAGCTGGACGTAGAGTGCGGCGGCCTCGGCGAGCTCGATGTGCGGCTCCTTCGGCTGCTTGCAGCTTCCCTTGGTCTGCGCGCACTTCTCGAGCGCGCGGCCGTAGCCGTCCATGCGGATCAGGTACAGCCGGCGCGCCTCCTCCCACAGCAGCTCGGCGAGCTTGAACATGCCCTCGGCGCGGACCTCGCCGGTCGGGTTCGAGCCGAGGAACGCGCGCAGAAGGCCGATGGCCTCGATCCGCTTGGCGTCCCGCTGCTTCTCGGTCGACGCGAGTAGCTTCTCGAGCTCCTTCGAGAGCACCGGCGCCTCGGGGGCGGGCGGCCGCTTGCGAATGTAGAGCTCGGCCGCCGGGCCGCGCTGGACCTCGATCTCCGCTGCCTGCTTCTGCGCGTGCGCCACGGGCGCGAGCGCGAGGAGGAGCGCGACGGCGATCGCCGCACGCGTCATCGCCACCCCGCGTACTCGTCGGCCCAGAACTCGCCCTCGAACGGCCAGTACTCCTCGTCATCGCCGATCATGCTCGCGTTCCACAGCCTGCCGATCAGCTCCTCGGGGAAGCGGCCGGCCGCGAGGTCCTGGACCTCGATGTCGAGCTTGCGCTTCTGGCCGATCACGGCGTCGATCTTGCCGAGCTTGGCCTTGTCGAGGACCTTGCGGGTGTCCTCGTACAGCTTGTCGACGGACGCGCGCGCGAGCTTCTCGCCGGCGCTGGCGAGCTTGGTGGCGAGCGCGTGCGAGGCCTTGTCGAGCCGCCGCGCCTCGGCGATGTCCTGCTGGATCAGCGGCTTGATCCCGCCGCTCGCCTGCGCGACCGCCGCGTCGGCAGCCTGGTCCGCCGTCGCGATGCCGTTCGCGAGCGCGACCTCGACCTTCGCCGCGAGCTTCGCGAGGTGCGCGAGCTCCTGGTCGGCATCGTCCGCGGGGATCAGCTTCTCGCGCCGGGCTCGCGCGATCTCGCCGCGCTGCGTGCGGACCTGGTCGGCGAGCCGGCGCAGATCCTCGACCAGCGCGTTCGCGTCGGCGAGCTGCTCCTCCTCGTACGTCGCGGTGCCGCTGACCTTGCCGACCCGGGTCTCCTTGACCTGCGCGGCGAGGCTCTGCCACTGGCGCACGACCTGCGGCGCGCTGTTCGCGAGCTCGCCGGCGCCGTGGACCGCATCGTCGAGGCGGAGGAATTTCGGATCGAGGCGGAGCAGGGCGACGACCTCGTCGAACGCGGTCTTCGCGACCTCGCTGCCCGGCTTCTGGCCGTCGACCGCGCCGGTCTGCTTGACCTGCCGGAACCGGGACAACGCCGTCGCGAACAGGTGGCGGCGGCGATCCGGATCCTTCCGCACGCGATCGATCTCGAGCACGATCGGTTGCAGCTTCGCGACCAGCGTGTCGTACCCGCTCTGCGACGCGTCGAACTCGCAGTCGGCGAGCTCGACGTAGCCGGCGAGCAGGCTCGCTTCGGGCCACAGCGGCGAGCTCGGGAACTCGGTCAGGAACTCCTTGACGAGGTCGCGCGACGTCGCCAGCTCGCGCTTCTGGTACATCGACCACGCGGCCTCGAACAGCGCGTCGGGCAGGTAGGTCGAGTCCTCGGGGATCTGGAAGTAGTGGTAGTACGCGTCGTCGTACTCGCCCTGCTCGTGCGCGATGCGGCCGAGGCCGAGCCGCGCCAGGTCCTTGACCGTGAAGTAGCGATCGTCGACGACGAACGTGATCTTGTCGGTGTCGGGCGTCGCCGCGATCTCGCACATCGCCTCGGCGGCCTCCTTGTACTGGCCGCGGCGCGCGCGGATCACGCCGCGCATGTACACCGCCGACGAGAACATCCGGCTCTTGCGCGAGATCGTCAGCAGCTCGGCCTCGGCGTCGGCGAGCTTGCCTTGCTCGTAGGCGGCGCGGCCGCGCAGGTACGCGCGTTCGCCCGCCGCCGAGGGTGGGATCGGGTCGGTCGTCTTGATCGCCTCGATGCGGGCGAGCACGCCGGCGTGGTCGCGAGTCTCGATCGCGATGTCGACGGCGCGCCGGTGCGCGGGTCCCCAGTACGGGGCGGCAGGTCCCCGCGCGAGGATGCGGTCGATGACGTCGAGGGCGGCGCCGTAGCTGCCCGAGCGCTGGAGCGAGACCGCGAGGTCGTACTCGGCGTTCTGGAACTCGACGAAGTCGGTGAACGCGGCGTAGCGCGGCGACTCGACGATCGCGTACAGCGCGACCGCCGCGTTGCCGTACGCGCCGTCGTGGAGCAGGCCCTCGGCGACGCCGAGCTCGCGCTTCAGCGTCTCGAGCGTGCCGCTCTCGGCATCGACGAGCTTCATCGCCTCGAGCTCCTGGAAGTAGCGCGCGAGCTCGCCGGACGACGCCTCGCCGGACGATGTCTCGCCGGCCGTCGACTCGGCCGCCGCGCGCGCGCCGCCGGGCGCCGCCTGCGCGGAGCCGGCGAGCGCCGCGACGATCACGAGCGCGCGCAACCTCACTTCTGCTTCGCTCCGTCGGTCGCCTTGACCGCGACGTCGATGCCGAGGCCGTAGCTGCCCTTCTCGCTGCGCTTCCACTCGTACGCGATGTCGCCGCTGTCGCGTCCCTTCGCGCTGATCAGGAGGTCCTTGTTGGTGACGGCCTTGACGACGATCTGCGACTCGGTCGACGACGTGAACGAGTCGTCGTCCTTGCCGGCGGCCTCGAGGTGGAACGTGACGAGGTGGCGCCCCGGCGCGACAAACCCGGTGAATCGCACGCCGTCGTCGCCCGCGATCGCGCCGGTCGCGTCCTCGTAGACGGTCGCGCCGTCGAGCCGGATCGACGCCTTCGACACCGCATAGTGACGCGCCGAGCCCCACGTGAGCTTGATCGTGACGCGCGTCGAGTAGAGCTGGCTCGCGACCGCGTTCGCGCGCGCACGCGACTTGAACAGCTCGTCGCGCAGGGCGAGGTACTCCTGGCGCAGGCTGTCGACGTCGACCTCCTTGCCCTGCGGCGGCTCGTCCGAGCGGGTGTCGGGCGCGGGCACCGGCTGCGTCCCCGTCGCGGCCGGTTGCGGCGCCGGCATGCTCGGCGATCCGGACTTCGTCGTCAGCGTGGGGGGCACCGTCGGCTGCGCCCCGGGCTTGGGCGTGAACGTCGAGGGCGGCACCGGCTGCGTGCCCGGCGTCGCCGTCCCGGCGTCCGTCGGTGTGGCGGGCGCATCGGGCGTCGGCGCCGGCTCCGCGTCGGCGGGCTCCGTCTGCTTGTGCTCGACCGGAGGCGGCGCTGCCTTCTTCTTCTTGCGCTTGCGCCGCGGTCCTGCGAACGCGACCGCAGGCACGAGCAGCGCGATCAAGATCCCTCTTCTCATGATCTCTCCGAGCGTGACACGGCGACTAGTTGGAAAACGGCAGAAACAGCGAGAACCCCGCGGTCACCGCAGCGTCGTTGACCAGGAATCGCTCTTCGAGCAGGTCCTGACGGAACGTGCGGTTGCGGGCGTCGATCCGGAACGCGATCGCCTGACCGGCGAATAGTTTAATGCCGAAACCCAGCACACCGGCAGCGCCGCGGCTGGTCTTCGAGTCGATCACGCCGACCCCGAGGTCCGCGTGCAGATCGAAGTGGATGACCGAGCCTCCGAGTCGCAGCTTGCCGTACACCGGACTCCACACGAGCAGCGACTCTGCGAAGATCATGCGCGCGTAGGTCTCGGTCAGCACGACGCCGCGCTTGTCCTCGAGTGCGCGGATGAGGTCGGCGTTGGCGTGCGTCCACCAGCCCGCGAACTCGACCGCGGTCTCGTCGGTCATGTGATAGGTGTACGAGCCGCCGACGAGGTACGTGCCGGAGAGCAGGTCGCTCGCGTAGTAGCCGCCGGCCACGGTCAGCTCGTGACGGCCCTGCTTGACGAACAGGCGGTCGACCGCGCCTCGTCGCTTGCGCTTGACCGCGAGCCGATCCGCGATCTCCTGATCGATGCACATCGCGGTCGTGCCGAGCTTCGGGGCATCGTCGGCGGCCGGCTCGGCGGCGGCGGGTTCCGCGGCGGCGACCTGCTTGCGCCCGTCGGCGTGCGCGAGCGAGGGCACGAGGAGCAGGGCGGCGAGGGCGAGCGTGGACTTCATAGACCGCTCGGTATCCACAGCGCGATCCCCGCGGTCGCGATCAGGTTGTTGGTGAAGTGCGTCTCGGCCGCGATCTCCTGGACGGCCATCAGGTCCTGCAGGCTCAGCCGGACCGTCAGCGCGCGGGTCACGAACATGTCGAGGGCGGCGCCGGCGTCATACGCGATGCCCTGCACCGCGTCGTGGATCATGCGGCCGCCACCGGCGTAGAGCAGGACGTCGGCGTGGACGATGCCGCCGCCGAGCTTGAGCTTGGCGTGGATCGGCGACCACATCACCTTCGCGAGCGCGATGTACGCGAGCCCGGGCTCGAAGCGGTCGTCGCCGAAGAACTTGTTGATCGGCGAGTCGAGATCGAGCTCGAGCGGCGTGACGTCGAATTCGGCGGCGACGCCAAAGTCCTCGGTGAAGAAGAAGCCGAGCGAGCCACCGGCGAGCCAGCTCGACGACGTCAGGTCGCCGGCGTGAAGCCCGCCGTGGAGCACGAGGTTGATCTTGTGCCGCTTCAAGAACTCGCGCTTCTGTACGCCGCGCGGCTTGAGCTGCTCGCCGAGCTGGCCGGCGAGCGTCTGGTCGAGGCACGACGGCAGCGGCGCGTCGGATGGCCTGGCAGGCGCCGGCTGCGCGCCGGCGATGCCGCCCAGCAGCCAGGCGACCAGCACGATACCCCCGAGCGTGCGCACCACTGCGGCGAGCGTACAACAGGCGGAGGCGAGCACGCACGTAGCGCGTGATACGATTCCGCTGATGGAGCATTTGACGGGGACGCGGATCCGGCGTGAAGCCACGCCGGCCACGGTCAATCTCCGCCGCTGCAAGCTCGTCGTGATCAAGGGGTCTCAGCGCGGCACCGAGTTCGTCATTGCCGGGGACGTGATCCGGATCGGCAAGGCGCCCGAGAACGATCTCGTGCTCGCCGACGAGACCGTCTCGCGCGTGCACTTCGAGATCGTGCGCGACGCCAAGGGCTACCTGGTCCGGGATCTGAAGAGCACGAACGGCACGTTCCTCGACGGCGCCGAGGTCAAGGAGGCCTACCTGCGCGCCGGCTCGGTGATCAGCGTCGGCGCGACCGAGCTCAAGTTCACCCCCTTCGAGGAGCGGATCGAGATCCTGCCGTCGGAGAAGGAGGCGCTCGGCGAGATGGTCGGCAAGTCGCCGGCGATGCGCGAGATCTTCGGGCTCGTCGAGCGCATCGCGCCGACCGACGCGACCGTGCTGATCGAGGGCGAGACCGGTACCGGCAAGGACATGATCGCGCGCACGCTGCACCAGCTGTCGCCGCGCGGCGACAAGCCGTTCATCGTCGTGGACTGCGGCGCGGTCGCCGGCACCCTGATCGAGAGCGAGCTGTTCGGCCACGAGAAGGGCGCGTTCACCGGCGCGACCGCATCCCGGCAGGGGGCGTTCGAGCTCGCGTCCGGCGGCACCGTGTTCCTCGACGAGCTCGGCGAGCTCTCGCTCGATCTCCAGCCCAAGCTCCTGCGCGTGCTCGAGCAGCGCGAGCTGCGCCGCGTCGGCGGGACCAAGACGATCAAGGTCGACCTCCGCGTGATCGCGGCGACCCGCAAGGATCTGCGCAGCGAGGTCGAGAAGGGCAAGTTCCGCGAGGACCTCTTCTTCCGGCTCAACGTCGTGCCGATCACCGCGCCGTCCCTGCGCGAGCGCCGCGAGGATATCCCGCTGCTCATCGATCACATGCTGGCCAAGCTCGCCCCCGAGAGCGGCAGCCCCCAGCTCTCCGACGCGACCCGGGGCGCGCTGATGGCGCACGACTGGCCCGGCAACGTGCGCGAGCTACGCAACGTGATCGAGCGCGCGCTCGCGCTCGGCACCGACCCCGGCATGCTGGTCGCGCCGTTGCCGCCGGAGCTCGCCGGCAAGAGCGTCCAGCTCCGCGACGCGCTCGAGTTCGAGGCCGGGGTGTCGTTCCGCGAGAGCAAGGAGAGATGGAACGAGCTGTTCGAGCGTCGCTATCTCTCGTGGCTCATCAAGCGCGCCGAGGGCAACATCTCGAAGGCGGCGCGCGACGCCGACATGGATCGCAAGTACCTGCACAAGCTGCTGCGCAAGTACGGCATCACCGCGCAGGGCGGCGACGACGACGGCGATAACTAGGGCGCCGCGATCGTGCGGTGCGCGAGACGCGACACGTACCGCGAGGCGGTCTGCCGCTTGAGGACGCCCTTCGTGACGGCGCTGTCGATGATCGACACGGCCTTCTTCACGAGGTCCTGCGCGTTCGCGGCCTTGCCGTCCACCGCCGTGCGGGCGGTCTTCACGGCCGTGCGCAGCGACGCCATCGCGGCGCGGTTGCGCGCGCGATTCTTGATCATCTTGCGGTTCTGCTTCTGAGCTGACTTGATGTTGGCCACGTGGGCGCTCCTCGTATTCTCGCGTTCGGGAGAGGCGAGCGTTTACCCCGGTTTAGGCGGGGGTGTCAACCCGCTCGGGCGGTCCGGCCGACAGTCCCTGGCAAATGAGGGTAGTTCGTAGCGTTAATGCATCGAATTCACCCGCGAACCCTGCGGGAGTACACACGGGTTCTGTGGATAAGTTGTTCAGGGAGTGGGTGGCTGGGACGGGGATCTTAGCGAGATCGCTTCGACTCGATCTCGGCTGCACAAAAAACAGTCATTTTCATCGCACCGTTTTTTTCGCCTCGTTCCAGAGCGCGTCCATCTCCTCGAGGTTCGACTGCTGTGGCGTCTTGCCACGCTCCGCCAGGCGGTCCTCCACGATCGCGAACCGCTGCTCGAATCGGTGCGTCGCATCGACGAGCGCGTTCTCGGCATCGACGCCGAGCTTGCGACCGAGGTTCACGACCGCGAGCAGCAGGTCACCGAGCTCGGCGTGGATCTGCCGCGCGTCCTGCTCGCGCACCGCGCCGAGCACCTCGGTCACCTCTTCTTCGACCTTGGCGAACGAGCCCTCCCAGCCCGGCCAGTCAAAGCCGACCTTGCCGCAGCGATGGCCGATCTTCTGCGCGCGCACGAGTGCCGGGCCTGGCGGGATGCCATCGAGCACGCGCCGCTTCTCGACGCCCTTGTCCGCCTTCTCGGCCGCCTTGATCTGGTCCCACTGCGCGAGCACCTTGTCGGCGGTGTCGACGCCCTCGGCGCTCGCGAACACGTGCGGATGGCGGCGGATCAGCTTCTCGGAGATGCCGGCGACGACCGCGTCGATGTCGAACGCGCCCGCCTCGCGGCGCAGGGCCGCCTGAAACACGATCTGCATCAGCAAGTCGCCGAGCTCCTCGCAGTGATCGGCGGCGTTGTCGCGCGTGAGTGCGTCGAGGACCTCGTAGGTCTCCTCGACGAGGAACGGCCGCAGGCTCTCGAGTGTCTGCTCGCGGTCCCACGGACAGCCGTCGGGCGCGAGCAATCGATCCATGATCTCGACGAGGCGGGCCAGCGACGCTCCGGGCTGCATACACGTGCTATACCGCCGTCGCAGCCGTGGCAAAGCCGCTTACTCGCGAGAAACTCGCATTCGACGATCCCGAGGCGCTGCAGGCGCTGTGTGGGAGCAACAACAGCCGGCTCAAGCTGATCGAGCGAACGGCAGGGGCCGAGGTGCACCTGCGCGGTAACGAGATCACGATCGAGGGCGAGCAGGCCGCCACCGAGACCGCGCGGTCTGCGCTCGAGCAGCTCTACGATCTCGCGCTCGCGGGCAAGCCGCTGTCGTCGGATGACGTGGTCCGCGCGGTGCGCCTGCTCCAGGGAGACAACGGTCAGACGATCGCGACCGTGTTCGGCGACACCATCATCACGCCGCGCGCCGGCCGGCCGATCGCCCCCAAGGGCGCGACGCAGAAGCAGTACGTCGATCTCGTGCGCGCGAACGACATCGTGTTCGCGACCGGGCCCGCGGGTACCGGCAAGACCTACCTCGCGATGGCGCTCGCCGTCCGCGCGCTGCTCGACAAGCAGGTGCGCCGGATCATCCTCACGCGCCCGGCGGTCGAGGCTGGTGAGCGGCTCGGCTTTCTGCCCGGCACGCTGGAGGAGAAGGTCGATCCGTACCTGCGCCCGCTGTTCGACGCGCTCCACGACATGCTCGATCCGGACCGGCTGACCCGGCTCATGGCCGACGACATCATCGAGGTCGCGCCGCTGGCGTTCCTCCGCGGCCGGACGCTGAACGAGTCGTTCATCGTGCTCGACGAGGCGCAGAACACGACGCCGGCGCAGATGAAGATGTTTTTGACCCGTATGGGCTACGGCGCCAAGGTCGTGATCACCGGCGACATCACGCAGACCGACTTGCCGAATGGCCAGCGCAGCGGCCTGCGCGACGCACTCGACCTCATCCAGGGCATCCGCGGCATCGGCACGATCGCGTTCACCGATGCCGACCTGGTGCGCCACCCGCTGGTGGCCGCCCTGATCCGCGCCTACGACGCGCGCGACC
>DAIRFU010000495.1:0-5437 GCA_036794935.1 Kofleriaceae bacterium
AGCACGCGGCGCGACAGCACGATGTTGCCGCGCTTCTTGTTGAACTTGATGACCTTGAACTTGAAGTTCTGGCCGAGGAACGCGTCGAGGTTGCGGACCGGACGCAGGTCGACCTGCGAGCCCGGAAGGAACGCCTTCACGCCGCCGCGGATCGTGACCGACAGGCCACCCTTCACGCGCGCGGTGATGATTCCCTCGATCAGCTCGTCGCGCTCGCACGCGGCGCTGATCTCGTCCCACACCTTGAAGCGGTCCGCCTTCTCCTTCGAGAGGACGACCATCCCCATGTCGTTCTCGCGGGACTCGAGCAGGACGTCGACGACGTCGCCCGGCTTGACACCGATGGTGCCGTCCGCGAGGCGGAACTCCTCGAGCGGGACCTGGCCCTCGCTCTTGTAGCCCACGTCGACAATCGCGTAATCCTTACCGACGGCGATGACAGTGCCACGGAGGATCTCGCCCTCTTTGACGTTGTCTTGGCCGAAGCTCTCCGCGAGCAGCGCGGCAAAATCTTCTTCGCCTTGGCCTTCTTGGCTCACCATATACAAGCAGATCTCCTACAGCTGCCGAGGCTAGATTTGACCGCCTGTGCGGTCCCTTGGCAGGGCGGACTTGGTACCTTTCGCAACCCGAAATGTCAACCGGAACGATGAGATCCGGGCTATCGGGCAGTGCGCGCCCGTGACTCGACGAGCGCGGCGAGAGATTCCACAACCTGTTCGATGGTTTGCGTCGAGCTGTCGACCAGGACCGCGTCGCTGGCGGGCTTCATCGGCGCCACGTCGCGGCTGGCGTCGCGCTGATCCCGCTCGCGGATCTCGGCGAGCGTCTTCGCGGCATCGACCGGCACTCCCGTCTGCTCCAGCTCGGCGACGCGGCGGCGCGCCCGCTCCTGCTCCGTGGCGGTCAGAAAGAACTTGGCCTCGGCCGCCGGGAACACGACGGTGCCGGTGTCGCGGCCCTCGACGACCACGCCGCCACCGGCACCGAGCCGGCGCTGCAGCTCGAGCAGCGCGGCGCGCACCGGCGGGTGCGCCGAGACCTGCGAGGCCCCCTGACTGACCTCGGGCGTGCGGATCGCGGCACTGACGTCCTCGTCGGCGAGAAACACGTGGTTCTTGTCGCCGACGAAATCGAACCGGATGTCGAGCGCACGCGCGAGATCGGCACACGCCTCGGCCTCGCTCCACGCGACGCCCCGGCGCCGCGCGGTCAGCGCGACCGCGCGATAGATCGCGCCGGTGTCGAGCAGCCGGTAGCCCAGACGCCGCGCGAGCTGCCTGGCGACCGTGGACTTTCCCGCCCCGGCGGGGCCATCGATCGTGACGACGATGCGGCGCATGAGCGCCCTATATACCTCTGGCACGGGCGCCATGGGGTCCTGCGTTGTACATTCGAGCCGAGTGGCGGCAGAGGTCACCGAACGCAAGTGGCGAACCTTCGCCGACGTGGTCGCGTTCACGCTCGGCGTGAACGTGTGGGTCACCGTCGTCATCCTGCCGGCGATCTTCGTGGCGGCGCTGCGTGGCACGCTCGTCATCGCCGCGCTGCTGCCGTTCGGCATGCTGATGCTCGGGCTCGCCCGCCGCTCCGAGCTGATCCTGCTCGGGCTGTTCCCGTCGGCGTTGCTCGTGCCGATCACGCTCCAGCCGGCGCTCGCGTCGTCGCACGTCTACGGTCCGATCCGGTTCTTGCTCGTCGCGCTCGGTGTCGTCGCGTACCTGTTCGGCGTGTCGTTCTTCACGACGTTTCACGAGCCGCCGACGCCGCGCTCGGTGCGGCCGCTGTCCTCGGCGCAGCAGGGCACGGCGCCGCGCTGGCAGCGCCGCGAGCGCGTCTACTGGATCCTGACGGCGATGTCGCTCGTGATCCCCGCGGTGCTGATCGCGTGGGTCAACTTCGACGAGTCGATCGCGATCTTTCTCGGCAAGATGTATCCCGGCCGCGTCGCGCTGATGACGACCGCGCTGACCGTCGGCGCGATCGTGCTGTGGCTCGGCATCTATCACTACGCGTTTCTCGGCGCGCTGCGGCCGCACCGGACCGGCGACCGCGACCTGGTCGGCGCACTCGCGCAGGCCCGCGCCGATGCCAAGGCCGGCAAGCCGCGCGGCCGGTTCTATGTCGCCGTCGCGCTCGCGCTCGCCGCGATGCTCGTCCTGATCGTGCTCCGCCACCTGTGAGGAGATCATGCGTCGCTACTTCTTCGAAATCCTCGCCGTCGCGCTGATCGCCGGGAGCCTGTTCTTCTTCAAGGAGACGCTCGACTACCTGGCGCGACGCGACTACGTCGCTGCCCTGCTCGTGATGGTGATCGGCGTCGCCGTGATCTCCGTGGGCAAGGAGATGGCCCGCCTCGCCCTGGTCCAGCGCGACTGACCCATGCGGTGGCAGGTTCTCCTTCTCGGTCTGGTTCCCGGCGTCCTCGCCGTCGCGTGTGGCGGCTCGCCGACGGCGCCGCCGACGCCCACCGGGCCGCCCGCGTCGCTCGCCGCGACGGCCGCGCCCGACGACGTGCAGGTCGCCACCGTCAATGGCCGCCCGGTGTGGGGCTCCTGCGTGACCGCGCAGAGCGCGCGCGGGGCCGATCGCGCCGAGGCGCTGCGCCAGTGTGTCGACTTCGAGCTGATGGCGCAGGAGGCCGAGGCCCGCGGGCTCGCGACCGATCCGGAGGTCGTGCTCGCGACCCGCACCGCGCTGGTCAGCCAGCTCGTCGCGTCGGCGTACGAGGACCACTACACGCGTCCGGAGGATTTCGGCTCGTTCTGGACGCGCAGCCTCGCGCGCAACCGGATGCGGTTCGATCACCCCGAGGCGCGCGGCTCGGTCTACGTGCGCATCGACGTGCCCGAGCAGGCGACGCCCGAGGCCGTCCAGGCCGCGAAGCAGCAGATCGACCGCGTCTACGCGGCGCTCGCGAACGAGCGCGGCCTGATGAAGCCGCACGTCGAGGAGATCGCGAAGCAGGCCACCGACGCCAAGCTCTCGATCGCGCAGGTCCCGCCCGGCCTCCGCCACGGCCGCCTCGACGAGAGCTACGCGGCGCCGCTGTTCGCGATCCCCGAGATCGGCCGGGTCTCGCCGCCGGTCCGCACGCCGTGGGGCTGGGACATCATCCTGTGGGACTCGGTCGTGCCCGCGATCCACGCGACGCCCGACGAGGTCGTCGCCGCGGCGCTGCCCGAGATCAAGCGCGCCTACTTCCCCCAGTGGGTCAACTCGATCGCGAAGAACCTCGGCGTTCACATCCAGATCGTCGAGAAGAACGTCCCCCTGCTGGAGAATCTGTGACGCCGTTCGCCTCGATCCTGCGGCGCGCGGTCGAGGACACGCCGAACGCGATCGGCAGCTCGTTCGCCGCCTCGGACGGCGAGATGGTCGACAGCTTCGCGACGATCGACTCGCACGACTGGGCGCTGCTGACGGCGCACTACGGCGTGGTGATGGCGCACATCGAGGCCGCGTTCGGCACGTGGCACTTCGGCGGTCCCGAGTACTTCATCGCGCAGCACCGCAAGCTCGAGATCGTGGTCTGCGCGGTCGATGCGGGCTACTACGCGCTGATGGCGCTCAAGGAGCCCGCGAACCTCGGCCGTGCGTTGCAACGGCTGCGCGCTGCCTCTGTCGAGCTCAAGAGGGAGATGGCGTGAACCGCTTCATGATCGTGCTCGCGCTCGCGGCCGGCCTCGCGGGCACCGCCGCCGCCCAGCCCGCGGAGCTCGCCGACTACGATCCGCGCAGCCAGGCGTGGAACGGCATGGCGACGTTCGTCGGGCTCGCCGAGGGCATGGGGTACGAGGTCACGCCGGTGAGCACGCTCGAGTGGGGCGAGCTGACCGCGAACGACATCCTCGTGCTCGTCTACCCGCTGCAGCGGGTCGAGCCCGGCCGGCTCGACGCGTTCGTGCAGGCCGGCGGCAACGTCGTGCTCGCGGACGATTTCGGCGAGAGCGGCGAGGCGATGGCGCGCCTCGGTCTGCTCCGCGCCGAGGTCGCCGCCCCGCGCGCGACGAAGTACCAGGACGGCCGGATGTGGGCGCCGATCGCCACGCCACAGACCGATCACCCGCTCGCACGCGGTGTCGACGAGGTCGTCACGAACCATCCCGCAGCGCTCGCGGAGGTCGAGGGCGCGACGACGGTGATCGGCTTCTCCGACACCGCGGTCGTCGTCGCCGGCACGCGCGGCACCGGCCGGTTCGTCGTCGTCAGCGATCCGAGCATCTTCATCAACCGGATGCTCCAGTACCCGGGGAACGTCACGCTCGCCGCGAACATCCTGACCTGGCTCGATCGTCACGAGACCGGCAAGCGCGCGCGCCACATCGTGCTGCTCCGCGGCGATGTCCCGATGTACGGCGAGCCGCCGCCGTTCATCGCCGATCCGCGCGGCGGTCAGCTCGGCCGCTCGATCGCCGATCTCAACCAGTGGCTGTCCAGGCGCAGCGAGTGGCTGCTCACGCCCGGCGCGATGAAGGCGCTCGCGGCCGCGCTCGCGGTGCTGTTGCTCGTGCTCGCCGTGGTCGCGCTGCCCATCCGGCGTGGCCCGCGCATCGACGGCGCGTGGCTGCGGTTTGGCCGCCCGGCGCGCCGCGACGAGCCGTTCGGCCTGCTCGCCAGCTCCGATCAGGGCGCCGGCAACTCGCTCGTCCTCGCGTGCATGCTGCGCGATCAGGTCCAGACGCTGATCGCGGACGCGATCGGCGCGCCGTCCTCGGAGCCGCTCTACACGTTGACCGAGGCGCAGCTCGGCGCGGCGCTCTCCGCCGCGAAGGGCCCGGCGGCAGCCACGGCGCTCGCGCGCGTGTACAAGCAGCTGCGCGCGTTGCCCAGCCGTGGCCAGGCCGCCGCGCCCTGGAGCTCGGGCCACCTCGCCCGCCGCGATTTCGATGCGCTATATCGAGACGTCGCCGAGCTGTGTCGTACTCTCGGTGTGCCGCTCTCCGAAGCCCAAGCCGAAGCCGCCTAATGCAAGCTGCCCTCACTCACGACAAGCTCAGCCGCGTCAACCAGCTCGCGCGCGCGATCACCGAGGAGGTCGGCCGCGCATTCATCGGCGATCCGGCGATCACCGAGGCACTGCTCACCGCGCTGCTCGCGCGCGGCCACGTGCTGATCGAGGGCTATCCGGGCGTCGCGAAGACGACGCTCGTCAAGGCGTTCTCGCAGACACTCGGCTGCGGGTTCCGCCGCATCCAGTTCACCCCCGATCTGATGCCGAGCGACATCACCGGCACCTACATCCTCGACATGCGCACGAACCAGTTCGTGCTGCGCGAGGGGCCGGTGTTCACGAACGTGCTGCTCGGCGACGAGATCAATCGCGCGCCCGCCAAGACGCAATCGGCGTTGCTCGAGGCGATGCAGGAGCAGCAAGTCACGATCGAGGGCGAGCCGCGCTCGCTCGCCGAGCCGTTCATAGTGCTCGCGATGCAAA
>DAIRFU010000496.1:0-5437 GCA_036794935.1 Kofleriaceae bacterium
GTTGCGCGGGGCCGACGAGGACGAGCTCGCCTATGCGTATCTGTTGTGGGCGCTCGCCGAGAAGGAGCCACGTTGCGCGTCCGCGCTGCAGTGCGCGCGCGGCGTCGTCGATCTGGTGCGCGGCGACTTCGTCGAGGCCGAGGAGACGCTCCAGCGCGCGGCCGATCTCGATCCCCAGGATGTGTTCTGTCGCGCCGCGCTCGCCGCCGTCTATCGCGCGGGCAAGCGCTTCGACCAGCTCGCGCGCACGCTCGCCGAGCTGTCGACGTCGCTGACGAGCCGCGACGCTCGGGCCGCCGCGGCGCGCGAATATGCGCAGCTGCTCGACGAGCACCTCGGCGATCCAGCGACGGCTCGCACGGCGCTCGAGCGCATGATCGGCGAGCGGCCAGAGGATGACGAGACCATGCTCGCGCTCGCGAAGCTCTACGATCGCGACCAGAACTGGGCGTCGTCGATCGATCTCCGCAAGCGGGCCGTCGCGATCACGCAGGTGCCCGAGCGCCAGGCCGACCTGTGGCTCGAGATCGCCCAGCGCGAGGAGCGCCGCGGTGACCGTGCCGCCGCCCTCGCCGCACTCGACCGCGCGCCCGACACGAAGGCGCAGCGGCCCGCGGTGCTGCGCGAGCAGGCGCGCATCCACCGGCTGGCCGGCAACGCCGACCGCGCGCTCGTGATCGTACGCGAGGAGCTGACCCTCGACCCGCCGCTCGCCCGCCGCACCCAGCTGCAGCGCGAGCTCGCCGAGCTGCTCGCCCAGCTCGATCGCGAGCCCGAGGCGATCGTCGCCGCCTACCTCGAAGTGCTCGGGGTCGAGCCCGAGCAGGCCGAGGCGCTCGCCGGCATCGAGGCACCGGCCCGCAAGCTCGGCATGTGGAACGAGCTCGCGCGCGCGTTCCGCGGGGCGCCGGCGACCGCGAAGAACCTCGAGGTGCTCGCCGAGGCGCTCGAGAAGATCGCCGGGTGGACCGAGCTCGCCGAGGTCCGCCGCCGCCAGCTCGAGGCCGCGACGACCAGCGAGGAGCGGGCCCGGCGCGCCGGCTCGCTCGCCAGGCTCTACGAGGTCGAGCTCGGCGACACCGACGCCGCGATCCGCATGCTGCAGGTCGCGCAGACCGCCGTTGCCGACGACCAGCGCCAGCAGGATCTGCTGCGCCTCTTGCGCGGTGCCGAGCGCTGGTCCGAGCTGGCGCAGGCGCTCGAGCGCGAGCTCGGCCAGCTGCGCACGGTCGCCGGCCCGCGGCGCATCGAGCTGCTCGTGGAGCTCGGCGCGCTGCGCGCGGACAAGCTGAACCGACCCACCGAGGCGGTGGTCGCCTACGAGACGGTGCTCGAGCGCGATCCGAAGCACGCCGCCGCCGCCGAGCGCCTCGAGAAGCTGTACGAGCAACTCGGCCGTGACCAGGAGCTCGCGCGCATGCTCGAGCTGCGCGCCGAGCAGACCAAGGAGGCGCCCGCGCGGGCCGCCCTGCTCGCCCGCGTCGCGACCTTGCGTGCGAACCGCGGCGACATCGACGGCTCGATCGCGGCGTACGCGGCCGCGTTCTCGGCGGATCCGACGAATCGCGAGGTGTTCACCGCGATGGAGCGCGTCTGCTACAAGGCCGAGCGCTGGGCGGCCGCGATGCAGCTCTACGAGATCGCGATC
Organism: Kofleriaceae bacterium; assembly: GCA_036794935.1. Taxonomy (GTDB): domain Bacteria; phylum Myxococcota_A; class Polyangia; order Haliangiales; family Haliangiaceae; genus JABFXX01. The sequence goes on from DAIRFU010000496.1 coordinate 1,649, forward strand.
GCGCACGTCGAGGGCGGCCAGAGCCGCGCCTACCGGCTTGGCGACCTCTACGCGCGGCGCGGCAACGTCCAGCTCAACTACCTCGGTCAGGTCAGCGCCGCGATCGCGTCGTACCAGAAGGTGATCGAGGTCGACTCCCAGCCCCAGGCGACGGTCAAGATCCTCGAGGAGCTGTGCCGGCGCAGCGGTGACTGGTCGCCGCTCGTCACCGCGTTCGAGAAGCGCGCCGAGACCCAGAAGGATCCTGCGCGCAAGGCGGACGCGCTGCGCACCGCGGCGCAGCTCGCCACCGAGCGCACCCGCGACGCCCACGCGTCGCTGCGGCTCTACCGCATGCTGCTGGCGATCGATCCGTCGGACGTCGCGGCCGCACACACGCTCGAGCGTCATTACGAGGATCAGCAGGACAAGTCGGGCCTGATCGACGTGCTCAAGCTCCGCCTCCAGCACGCGCGGCAGGGCGACGAGAGCATCGAGATCCTGAAGCGGATCGCGCGCGTCTCCGAGGAGGGTGCCCGCGACGTCGACACCGCGACCGAGTACTACCGCAAGATCCTCGAGCTGCAGCCCGACAACCGCGACGCGCTCGACGCGCTCAGCCGCATCTACGAGTCGACCGAGCAGTGGGCGGACCTGATCGACGTCACCCGCAAGCTGATCAAGGTCACGAACGACCGCAACACGAAGGCGCTGCTCTACTTCAAGTGCGGCTCGGTCATGGAGGCCAAGTTCGGCCGCGAGCACGACGCGATCCGCTACTACGACGCGGCGATCAAGACGACGCCGAACTGCATGCCGGCCGTCCACGGTCTGCGCGACCTGTACCGCCGCCGCGAGGAGTGGCCGCGCGTCATCGAGACGCTCGAGCTCGAGGTCAAGCTGTGGTCCGATGACAAGGAGCGCGCCGGTGTGTTCGCGCAGATCGGCCGCATCTACGACCAGCAGCTGACCGATCCCGAGCGCGCGATGCACTACTACGAGAGCGCGCTGACCGTCGATCCCGACTGCCTACCGGCGAACCAGGCGCTGTTCGAGCACTTCTTCGACCGCGCCGAGTGGGACAAGGCGATGCCGATCGCGAGCTCGCTCGCGCAGAAGGCGATGCGGGAGGGCGATCCGACCACGCGCAGCGAGTTCTATCGCAAGCGCGGCGTCGTCGCGCGGATGACCGGCGACCTCAAGGCCGCCGCCGACAGCTTCATCGTCGCGCTCGAGATCAAGCCGCTCAACACGGCGGCGCTCGACGATCTCGGCGTGCTGGCGCGCGAGCAACCGGACGCGTGGGATTTCGACGCGACGTACCGCGAGCTCGAGAAGGTCTACAAGAAGCGCGACGACGCCGGTCCGCTGCTCGCCCGCGTCCACGTCGCGCGCGCCGCGATCGTCGAGCGCGATGGCGATCTCGATGCCGCCGCCGAGCTGTACCACCAGGCGCTCGAGCTCGCGCCGACCGACTTCACGATCCTGTCCGCGCTCGTCGAGTTCCACGCCGACATGCGGCACTGGCGCCAGGCCATCGAGGCAATCCAGCAGTTCGTCGATCCCGTGGCCCGAAGTGAATCCGGGCCACTCCATGCCGGCGGTGCGGCGTCGCCAGGCGACCGGCTGCGCGCGCTCATGCGGCAGGCCGGGATCCACGCCGACGGCGAGATGGATGCCGCGCGAGCGATCGCGGTGCTCCGCCACGTGATCCAGATCGAGCCCGCGCACCAGGACGCGTATTACCAGCTCGCACAGCAGCAGTTCCTGATCGGTCGCTACGCCGAAGCGCGGCAGGCGATCGAGCGCGTCATCGAGCTCGCGACCGCGCCCGGCATGCCGCTGTCCGCCGAGGCGCTCGCCCGCTACTACTACTACAAGGGCCGCATCCTCGACGCGAGCGGCGACAACCGGGCCGCGGCACCGCAGTACCGCCGCGCGATCGAGTACGACCCCGGCTACGCGCCACCCGCACTCGTGCTCGCGCGTCGCGCCGCCGACTCCGGCGATCAGCGTCAGGCGGAGACCTTGCTGATCGAGGCCGCGCACGCGGCGATGGCGCAAGGTGGGCCGCGGGCCGCCGTGCCGCTGCAGCGCGGGCTCGCCCGCATCCTGCTCGCCTCCGGCGACCGGCCGGCCGCGATCGAAGCGTACCGCGGCATCCTCAACGTCGAGCCCGACGGCGCGAGCGATCGCGTCGCGCTCGCCGAGATCTATGCGGTCGACGATCCGCAGCGCGCGATCGGCGAGCTGCGCAAGGTGCTCGACCGCGATATCCACCACGCGCCCGCCTACCGTCTGCTCGCGTCGTTCTACAACCGGACGAACGACGTCGAGCGCGCGAACCGCGTGCTGACCGCGCTCGACCTGCTCGGGTTCGCCGAGGAGACCGACCGGCAGACGATGCAGCGCCTGCGCGCGACCCGGCAGAGCCAGCCGCTGCGCCGCTCGCTCGACGAGCAGAACCGCGAGCGCCTGATGGCGAGCACCGCACCGCGCGAGCCGCTCGGCGAGGTGTGGACCGCGTTCGCCGAGGAGCTGACCGAGCTGGTCGCGCAGCCATCGCTCGGCGAGAACGTGATCCCGGCGGAGGGCAGCGAGCCGCGCCTCCTGCAGATCGCCGGCGAGGTCGGCGCGCTGTTCGAGATCGAGGCCGAGATCTTCATCGGCGACAAGGTGCCCGGCCTGCTGGCCGTGACCGCGTTCCCACGCCAGATCGTCGTCGTCGATCGCGCACTCGTCGCCGAGGCGGACCTGCCGCTGCGCTTCATGTTCGGCTACGCGTTCGAGGCGATCCGCGGCGGCTATGCGGCGCTGCTCCAGCTCGGTGCGCGCCAGCGCCGCGAGCTGGGCCAGCTGCTGCGCGGTCTCATCACGGTGATCGAGCCGACCGGCACCGCCGCCGAGCTGATGGCGAACGCGAACATGCGTCAGGCCAAGGTGCTCGAGCGCCACGCCGGGACCCGCGATCTCGACCCCGGGTCGTGGATCGACAACATGCTGGCGTGCGCGAAACGTGCCGGCCTCGTCGCGTGCGACGACTTCGCGGCCGCGATCTGGATGGTCGCCCGGCTATCCGGGGAGGTCCTGGAGACCCACGACGACACCGTCGCACTCGGGTCCGTGCTCGGCGGGCCGGATCTGGTTCGGTTCTACTTGAGCGACAATTATCAGCTGATCAGAGACTTGCTCGCGCTGCCTGCCTGACGTGCCAGGATCGGGGAAACCAATCGTGTGTGCTGGAAAACCACCTAGCCGCCCTAGATCGTCGACGATTGCCGGGCTACTCTCGCGTAGACGGGTGTGCTGTAGTCGCGAATACCGTCGTTACGCGGACAACGTATGAGCCAAAAGTTTCAGGCGTCGGTACAGCATCGCGGTGATGTGAGCTACGTGAAGCTCGGCGGTGTCATCGACGAGGACAACGAGCTGGGTGATCTCGTCGACAAGATTCCGTCGGGCACGGCGGTGATCGATCTCGGCGAGATCGAGCGCATCAACTCGTGTGGGGTTCGTGACTGGGTGAACTGGCTCTCGAAGCTCGAGGCCAACGGGACGCGATCCGTCCTCGTCGAGTGCTCGCCCGCGATCGTCGCGCAGATCAACCTCGTCAATAACTTCACCGGCAGCGGCGTCGTCAAGAGCTTCTACGTCCCGTACTTCTGCCCGGAGTGCGACGAAGAGAAGGTGTTGCTCGTCGAGGCGAGCGACATGGGCCCGCCGCCGCACGAGCCACCGACGTGCCGCTGTGACGAGTGCGATCTCGTCATGGACTTCGACGACATGCCGGACTCGTACTTCGCGTTCCTG
>DAIRFU010000497.1:0-5424 GCA_036794935.1 Kofleriaceae bacterium
ACGCGCCCGGAGTGCATCGCCGGCGAGCTGGAGTTCCGGGGCGATCTGCTGCTGCTGCTCGCCATCCCCGAGCTGCTGCGCTCGCTGACCACCGAGGGTGGACGGTGAGCGACGCGATCCCGATCCTGCGGTTTCGCGCCGGCCGGCTGCCATGCGCCGTCGCCGCGCGCGAGGTCCGCGGCCTGCGGGGCGCCCCGCTCGACGGTCCGTCGTTGTGGCAGCTGCTCGCGGTTCCGCCGGCGCTCGCGGAGGATGCGGGCGGCTGGGTACTTCGACTCGCGCACGACCGTGCGTCTGCCGAGATCGTCGTGCAAGGCCCCATCGAAATTGCTGACGTGACCGCCGCGGACGTGCTGCGGCGACCGGTGGCGCTCGCGCTGCCCAACGACGGTCTGATCTTCGGGTTCGCGCGTTGTGCGCAAGAGCTCGTCGTCCTCCTCGATATTCCAACCCTCGTCGAGCTTGCCTCCTAGAACAGCGATCCCCATGACGCGACTCAGCTTCCGGACCAAGTTAGCCCTCTCGATCACGCTGCCGATCGCCGCGCTCGCAGCGTTCTTCCTCTGGTACTTCCCGTCGCGTCACCTCGAGGTGGCCGAGCAGGCACTCGAAGAGCGCGCACTCGGCCTCGCGAAGGTGCTGGCGAACCTCGAGGTGCCGGCGCTCGAGTTCGATCAACCGAGCGACGCGGAGGCTCAGTTCCGCACCGTCACGGGTGATCGCGACCTGCGCTACGTCGCCGTGATCAAGCCGGATGGCTCGACGTTCTCGAAGTACCTCGCGCCCGGCGTGAGGCTCCCCGAGGGGACGCTCGGATTCAACCCGATGCAGTGGATCCGCGAGGGCGACAGCTACGTGAACGTCAGCATCCCGCTCGTCTCCAACAGCAAGGTGATCGGCAGCCTGGCCGCGGGGTTCTCGCGCGATTCGCTGCGCGCCTCGTACGACGAGGTGAAGAACACGGCGATCCTCCTGGCGGTCGTGATCGCCGCGGTCGGCTTCGTGCTCGCCTGGTTCGTCAGTGCGGGCATCATCAAGCCGCTGCTGGCAGCATCGAACGAGCTGATGGCGGTATCGACGGATCTGCTCGGCGCCGCTCGCGAACAGGAATCCTCGGTCGCCCAGGAGGCGGCCGCGATCGACGAGACCCGGCGCGCGATGGACACGCTGATGGCGACCGCGCAGCAGATCGCGGAGAGCTCGAGTGCGGTGCTCGGCCGCGCCGAGCGTGCGCTCGACGGCAACCGCGAGATCGCGCAGCGCATCCGCGAGCTCAACGCGAACGCGGAGGGTGTCGCGGAGATCCTCGCCAGCATCATGCAGGTCGCCGATCGCACCGACCTGCTCGCGCTCAACGCCGCTCTCGAGGGCACGCGCGCCGGTGATGCGGGCAAGGGCTTCACGCTGGTCGCGGCGGAGATGCGGTCGCTGGCCGAGAGCGTCATGGAGTCCGTCACCAACATCCGCAAGTTGCTCAAGGAGGTGCGCGATGCGTCGCAGCTCGCGGTCGAGGCGAGCCAGGGCGGCACCACGATGAGCGAGCACACCACGGAGTCGGCGCGCGAGATCGCGTTGATCACGCAGCAGCAGCGCAAGGCCACGACGCAGGTCGACCAGGCGATGGAAGAGATGACGCAGCTGTTGCATCACACGATCGCGAGCATCAAGCAGGCGACCTCCTCGTCCGAGTCGTTGTCTCGAGTGTCGCGGCTGATCGCGACGATCATCCGCCCGGGTTCGACGAGCCAGCGCAGCGCGGGCATCACCCCCGGATCCTCCGGCGGCGGGGGCGCGACCAGCCGCGTACCTGTCCCGAGGAGCGCCGGAACTGCGGAGTCGGGCAAGGAGCTGTCTCGCCCCGACGTCGGGTAGTCCGGCATGGCGGACGACAACGACGGCCCGCAGAGTCGCCGGATCGCGACGTTCAGGCAGATCGCGGCGGAGCGAGTCGGCCGGCTGAACCTCGCGTGGGTGCGGTTCGAGCAGGGCGATGGGCCCGAGGTCGGCGCCGAGTTCATGCGAGAAGCCCACTCGCTGAAGGGCGAAGCGAGTCTGCTCGGGTTCACCGCGATCAAGCGCGTCACCCACCACATCGAGACGATCGCTGGCCCGACGCTGACCGGGGCGGCGGCACTCGATCCGGTGCTCGGCGATCACGTGCTCGAGGGCCTCGATCTGCTCGGCATGCTGATCGAGCGCGCACCCGACGATCCGGCGCCCGAGGTCGCCGCGTTCCTCGGCGAGGAGGCCGCCGACCATCCGGCCGTCGCTCCTGCCGCGCGCGCCGAGTCACGCTCCTCGCTCGCGACCGACAGCATCCGGGTCACGACCGAGCGGCTCGAGGAGATCCGCGAGATCGTCGGCGATCTGTTCCTGCTCCATTCCCGATCGCGCGGCTTCCTCGGCGAGCTCCGCAAGGCACGGCAGATCGTGCTCGCCGCGAGCAGCCGCACGCGCGCCACGGACGAAGAGAAGGTCTACGCCCAGCTCGGCCAGATCCTCGGCGGGGTGGAGGCGGTGCTCCGGGACCACGGCCGCCAGATCGGCCGCACGGCCACGATGCTCGAGACGGTCTCGCGCGACATGCGGATGGTCCCGATCCGGATGCTGTTCGACAGCTACCCGCGCGCCGTGCGCAGCCTCGCCCGCGAGCTGGCCAAGGACGTGCGCCTGCAGATCGAAGGCGAAGGAATCGAGGTCGACCGTGCCGTGCTCGACGCGATCTCCGAACCGATGATCCACCTCCTCCGCAATGCGCTCGATCACGGGATCGAGGCGCCAGATGAACGCGTGCGTGCCGGCAAGCCGCGCGAAGGTCTGATCCGGATCGATGCGAACCTGATCGGCAGCACGCTTCGCCTCGCGATCTCCGACGACGGCAAGGGGATCGACGTCGAAGCCGTACGCCGGCGCGTCGTCGAGCTCGGCCTGCTCGGGACGGAAGCCGCTCGCCAGCTCACGCAGGATCAGGTCGTGAGCTACCTGTTTCATCAGGGGATGTCGACGCGCAGCATGGCAACCGAGGTCTCCGGCCGCGGTGTCGGCCTCGACGTCGTGTTGAAGAACGTCCAGACCATGGGTGGCAGCGTGACGGTCTCCTCCAGGCTCGGCGAGGGGACGACGTTCCGGCTGCAGGTGCCGATCAGCGTGGCGGTCACCGCACTGCTGACCTTCAGGGTCGGCAGCGGGAGATACGCGCTGCCCGCCGCGTCGGTGGTCTCGCTGATCGAGGGCTCGAAGGTCCCGCTGGTCGAAGCCGCAGGCGGCAAGGCGATCCGCCATCAAGGCGCGCTGGTGCCGGTGCTCGAGCTCGACGTGCTGCTCGGTGAGACCGCATCCGCGAAGGCAGCGCGCGGCTCGGCGCGCACGATCCTCGTCGAGAGTGCGGGCTCGCTCGTGGCTGTCGTCGGGACCAACTCGCACCAGCGCGTGGAGGCCGTCCTCAAGGGTGCATCCGCGGTCTTCCGCCACGAGCGCTTGCTCGGCGCCGCCGCACCGATGGATGACGGCACCCTGGCGCTCGTGCTCAAGCCGGGCGAGCTGCTCATGGCGACGCGCGGCATCACGCCTCGTGCACCCGCGCCGGCAGCAGCGCAGCGCGGCGGCAGCACGGTGCTCGTCGCGGACGACTCGCCGGTGATCCGCGACCTGCTGAGCGAAGCGCTCCGCTCGCATGGCCTGCGCGTGCTCGAGGCCGCCGATGGTGAGGAGGCGCTCGCGATCCTCGCGGCGCACCCCGAGGTCCGCCTGCTCGTGACCGATGTCGAGATGCCACGGCTCGACGGCATCGGCCTGATCCGCGAGGTCCGGCTCCATCATGGCCGGCAGCTCCCGACGCTCGTCGTATCGATGCGCGGCACCGACGAGGACAAGCAGCGCGCGCTCGATGTCGGCGCCGATGGCTACCTCGTGAAGTCGGACTTCACCCAGGCTGGCCTGTGGACAATGGTGTCCCGCTACCTCCGCTAGAGCCATGCCGGTCCGCCTGCTCATCGTCGACGACTCGCCGCTGATCCGCAGCATGCTTCGCGCAGTGCTCGCCGATCATCCGGAGATCGCGATCGTGGGCGAGGCGGCGGACGGGCTGCAGGCCGAGGCGATGGTGAAGCAGCTGTCACCGGACGTCGTGACCATGGACGTCGTCATGCCGATGATGAGCGGCCTGGAGACCATCGAACGGATCATGGCCGATCGCCCGACGCCGATCATCGTGGTCGCGGACGTGCACGGCGATGCGCAAGGCCTCGCGATCGAGGCGCTGGATCGCGGCGCCGTCGAGCTGTTTCCGAAGCCGACGAAGGGCTTCGACGACAGGAGCCGTGACGAGCTCGCACGTGCCGTGATGCGCGCCGCCCGCATACCGATCCGGACGTTGGCGCGCCCACGCCGGCAGCGCCGCCTGCCGTCCGCTCCCTTCGTGCGTCCGGAGAAGAGCCGCGTCGAGTGCATCGGCATCGTCGGCTCGACCGGGAGCCCGCGCACGTTGCGCGCGATCCTCCAGGCCCTGCCCACCTCGCATGGCTGCGTGATCGCCGTCGTCCAGCACACGACGAGAGGGTTCACGCTGGCGCTCGCCTCCTGGCTCGACGAAGCGACGCCGCTCGACGTCCGGGTCGCGCGCGATGGGCAACGCGCCGAGCCCGGTCAGATCATCATCGCGCCCGACGACGCGCACCTCGAGATCGGCCCCGGTGGCGCGATCCGGATCCGGCGCGACGCGCCCGTGGATGGTCACCGGCCGTCGGGGACCGTCCTGCTCCGCTCGCTCGCCCACAGCTACGGCGCGCGCGCTGCCGGCGTGGTGCTATCCGGGATGGGCCGCGACGGAGCGGAGGGCGCGGCTGCCATGGAGCGTGCCGGCGCCCAGATGTTCGTCGAGGACCCCGAGCAGGCCGTCGTCGGCGGCATGCCGCGGGAGGCCCTCAAGGCCGCGCCGTCTGCCGGCGTGGTCTCGGCGGCGGAGCTGGGTCGCACGGTCGCCCGGCTCGGGCTGTCGGGGCGCTCGTGAACGAGGCGCTGTGGATCGATCTGCAGCGGCTGTTCCAGCTCTGGACCGGCAACCGCCTCGGCAAGCACGCCACCTCCGGTGCCCTCGAGGCCGTCCACGCGATCGCGAACCGACACCGGCTGGCGCCCGACGCGTGCCTGCGCGCGCTCGAACGCGGCGAGCTGTGGGCCGATCGCGAGGCGCTGATCGACCAGCTGGTGAACCGGACCACCTGGTTCTTGCGCGACGCGAAAGGGATCCACGCGCTGGTCGAGCAGGTGCAGCGGCAGCACCGGCCGGAGGTCCACGTGTGGGTCGCCGGCTGCGCGACCGGCCAGGAGCCGTACACGGTGACCATGGCTCTGCTCGACGCCGGGCTCCATCCGCGCGTGCTCGCCACCGACGATGTGAAGTGGACCGGTGAGGGCGTGGCCGCG
>DAIRFU010000498.1:0-5423 GCA_036794935.1 Kofleriaceae bacterium
CGCCGCGGCGCCGAGCGTCGCCACGTTCAGGATCGGCGTCAGCGCCCAGTAGAGCGCGGTGTTGAGCACCGCGAACGCGAGGCCCACGAGCGGCGTCGCCCACCTCTTCTCGATGACGATGCTCTGGTTCTTCCGGGCGGCGAGCCAGAACACGCCGGTGAACACGACCAGGCGGACACCCAGCTTGATGAGGACCGCGACGGCGCCAGACATGGTCAGAGTTTGACCGGCACCAACTCCCGCGTCCCGTCTTTCGACGCCGAAAGTGCCCCGCGTCGCAGCCACCGCGTGTCCCGGGAGTGTATGAAGAACGTAACGGGGTGTAGCGGCCGGCTGGTGATCCGCGAGGTTTTCGCAGCGATCCCGCGAGGTTCCACGGATACAAATGTCATCATACGATGACATTTGCTGGACAACTGTCGTGGATGCGTTACATTTCTAGGATGGCGGATGTCGTAGAGTCCGTGAGCCGTACCGGGGACCGAGTCCAGGCGCGCAGTCGGCGCGTGGACGTCGGCCTCGCGCTGTCGGCCCTGGTCGCGGCCATGCTGGCGCTGCCGCTGGCGCAGTCGAGCTGGCACGGTCCCGAGGTCGCGTCGACCCTCGCGGTCTCGGCGGTCGCGCTGCTCGCCGGCCAGCGCTGGGCTGTCGCGCTGATCTTCATCGCCGAGCTGCTGCTGTTGCCGACGATCTGGCCCCGCGCGTTCTTCGGCGGCGTCGAGCTGTGGCCCGGCCGCATCGCCGCACTCGGCTCGCTGCTGATGATCGTGCCCGGCCTGCTGTCGGGCCGGCGCGCCGCCGCGGCGATGGTGCAGCTCACGGGCTGGAATGGCACCGCGCTGACCACCCGGCGCGTCCAGGTCGCGTTCGCCGGTGCCGCGGTCCTCGCGATGCTACTGCCGCTGCTCTGATACGCTCGATCGCGTGGCGGATCCGGCGAGCTCGCGATACCAACGACTCGTGCGCGGGACTCTATGTCTGCTCCTGCTCGCCGCATGCGGTGACGATGGCGTGATGGTGGGCGTGTCACGCGAGCAGGTCGCGCTCGTGCCGACGACCCCGCGCAGCGACCTCGATCTCCTGTTCGTCCTCGATGACTCGGTGGGCGGCCTCGAGCTGCAGACGAGCTGGAAGTCCGCGTTCCCGTCGTTCCTCAACGAGCTGACGCACGCGCGCGACCTGCCGAACCTTCACATCGGTGTGGTGTCGAGCGACCTCGGCACGAAGGGCACTGACGATGCCCAGCCGGGACCCGGCGTCGGTAGCGGACCGGGCTCGTGCATGGATGTCGGCAAGGACGGCGCGCTGCTGACGAACGACACCCCGCTGGTCACGGGCTCGTTCATCAGCGACGCGAAGCAGACCGACGGCACGCGCCTGACCAACTACACGGGGCCGCTGGCGGAGGCGTTCTATGCGATCTCGTCGCTCGGCGCGTCCGGGTGCGGCTTCGAGCAGCCGATCGAGGCGATGAAGCGCGCACTCGATCATCACCCGGATAACGCGGGTTTCTTGCGGCCCGACGCCGCGCTCGCCGTCATCGTGCTGACCGACGAGGACGACTGCTCGTTCGCGCACGCGACGCTGCTCGCCCCCGACGACGGCACGCTCGGCACGCTCCAGTCATTTCGTTGCACGCGCTTCGGCGTGACGTGCGACGTCGGCGGCGCGACCCCGGACGAGATGAACGCGACCGGGGAGAAGTCGGGCTGCCACTGGAACGAAGACTCACCCTACCTGACCACACGCGCGCGCTACGAGACGTTCCTCGCCGCGATCAAGCCCGATCCGCGCGACGTGATGTTCGCGGCGATCGCCGGACCACCCTCGTGGGTGGAGGTCGAGCCGCGGCGTAACCCGGGCGGAGACACGGCGCCGGCGCTCGCGAGCTCGTGCACGTACAACGCCGAGCTCGGGCCACGCGCCGCCGACCCCGCGGTCCGCATCGAGGAGCTCGCGCGGGCGGTTCCGCGCGGCCGGTTCGAGAGCGTCTGCAGCGCCGATCTCAACCCAGCCGCGTTCGCGATCGCTCGGGAGGTCCGCGGCCTGCTGGGCGATGCGTGCCTGACGCGCGACATCGCGCTGCCTGCCGACTGCGAGGTCACCGACCAGACACTCGCCGGCGAGAGCGCGCTACCGCCCTGCTCCGCCGACGCGCCGACCGACTGCTACCAGCTCGTGGAGGATCCGGCGTGCACGACGTCCTCACACCTGCGCGTCGAGGTCACGCGCTCCGCGGTGCCGCCCGCCGATACGATGATCGCCGTGCGCTGCCGGCTCGACGGCGCGTAGTCGCCACATGTGATGGATCCGACGCGCTGGCGCAGTTGCCACGTCCTGCCGACGGGTCCGCGGCAATCCGCAGTAGGATCGCGAGATGCGAATTGCGCTGCTGGCCATGCTCCTCGCACTCGCGAGCTGTGGTGATGACGATTGCTGCGAGGTCGCCTCCGACGCAGCCGGGATGCCGGACGCATCCGACGGCCGCGTCGAGGTTGCCCGCGTGACACCGGCCCGCGACGTCGACATGCTGTTCGTCGTGGACGACTCGCCGAGCACGCTCGACAAGCAGACGGCGCTCACGCAGGCGTTCCCGGCGTTCGTCAACGAGCTCGCCAGTCTGCCCGGCGGCCTACCGAGCATCCACATCGGCGTCATCACCTCGGACCTCGGTACGAAGGCAAGCGAGGATGCACTGCCCGGCCCGGCGATCGGCTCGGGTGTCGGGTCGTGCTCCGGGACGGGCGCGGGCGGCGTGCTGACGACGAACAACTCGATCATGATCAACGGGAACTACATCAGCGATCTCGACGCCGGAGACGGCACCCGCACCAGGAACTACACCGGGTCGCTGAGCGAGGCGTTCACGGCAGCCGCATCGGTTGGCTCGAACGGCTGCGGGTTCGAACAGCCGCTAGAAGCAGCCAGGCTCGCGCTCGAGAACAACCCGTCGAACGCCGACTTCGTCCGTGTGGATGCAGCGCTCGCGGTCATCGTGGTCACCGACGAGGACGACTGCTCGGCCGCACACACGACGCTGTTCGCCGCCGACACCAGCACGCTCGGCCCGCTCAATTCGTTCCGCTGCACGCAGTTCGGCGTCCAGTGCGACGTCGGCGGCAGCACGCCGGAGGCAATGGGCGAGATCGGCACCAAGGAGCAGTGCCACTCCAATGAATCGGGCACGTATCTCACGAAGATCGGCGACTACGCACCGTTCCTCAGGAGCCTCAAGGCGAACCCGGATGACGTCATGTTCGCGGCGCTCCTCGGCGACGTCACGCCGGTGACCATCGAGCCACGGGAGCCGCCCGGCGGTGGTGCAACGGTCACCGCGCTCGCTCACTCGTGCGCGTGGCAGGGCGCGTCCGGACCGGCGGTCGCGGATCCCGGCGTGCGCGTCGCGCAGCTCGCGAGCCAGTTCACGCGCAACACGGTCGCGAGCATCTGCTCGGCGGATCTCGCGGAGCCGCTCGTCAGCATCGCGCGTCAGGTGCGCGGACTGGCCGGCGACGCGTGTCTGAGCCAGGCGATCGCCCAGCCGCCCGATTGCATCGTCACCGACGAGCTCGGCTCGACGATGACCCCGATCCCGGCGTGCTCGAACGAGGTGACGACCGACTGCTACGCGATCGTCACCGATACCGCATCGTGCAGCGCCGGCGCGCACCTGGCGCTGCAGGTCACGCGCTCGCAACCGGCGGCGCCGGGAACCGTGACGGTCGCGCGCTGTCGCCTGTAGATCGCTGTCGCGGCGACCGCTATCCGACCCAGCGGCGCGCGTTGCGGAACATGCGCAGCCACGGGCTGTCCTCGCCCCAGTCGGGCGGGTGCCAGCTCATCTGCACGGTCCGGAACACGCGCTCGGGGTGCGGCATGATCACGGTGACGCGGCCGTCGGGCGAGGTGATCGCGGCGATGCCGCGCGGCGAGCCGTTCGGGTTCTCGGGATAGCGCTCGGCGACCTCGCCGTGGCCATCGACGAAGCGCGCCGACACGAGCTGCTGGGCCTCGAGCGCCGCGAGCTGCGCCGCACCCGCGAACTCGGCGCGGCCCTCGCCGTGCGAGCTCGCGATCGGGATCCGCGAGCCGACCATGTCCTTGAAGAACAGCGACGGCGACGGCTCGATGCGCACCGTGACGAGGCGGGCCTCGAAGCGCTCGCTGCGGTTCTTGACGAAGCGCGGCCAGGTCTCACGGGTCGCGGGCACGAGATCGGGCGCCAGGTCGGCGACCATCTGGCAGCCGTTGCAGACGCCGAGCAGGAACGTGTCGGCGCGGTCGACGAGCCGGCGGATCGCGGCCTGCGCACGAGCGTTGTAGCGGAACGTGGCGGCCCAGCCGCGGCCGGCACCGAGCACGTCGCCGAACGAGAAGCCGCCGCACGCGACCGCGCCGCGCACGTCGGTGAGATCGGCGCGGCCCTCGATCAGATCCGTCATGTGGACGTCGACGGCATCGAAGCCGGCGCGTGTGAACGCCGCGGCCATCTCGATCTGGCCGTTGACGCCCTGCTCGCGGAGGATCGCGACGCGCGGCCTGGCGCCCTTCGCGATGAACGGGGCCGCGATGTCATCGTCGGGATCGAACGCGAGGTCGGGCACGATGCCGGTCGCGTCCGGATCGACGCGCGCCGCCTGCTCCTCGTCGGCGCAGGTCGGGTCGTCGCGGCGGCGCGCGATCTGGTGACTGACCTGCGACCAGCGTGCACGCAGCTCGTGGCGCGAGGCGTCGATCACGAGCTGCCCCGCGTGCGAGACCCGGATGCGGTCGCCGGTGACGGCGCGGCCGATCGCGTGGACACGCAGGCCGGCACGCAACAGTGCGGCGCGCACGACGCGGACGACACCGCTCGGCACCTCGATGATCGCACCGAGCTCCTCGGCAAACAGCGCGCGGAACGGATCGCCGGCGAGCTCGGAGACGTCGAGCTCGAGGCCCATGCCCGCCGCGAAGGCCATCTCGAGCGCGGTGACGATCGCGCCGCCGTCGGAGCGATCGTGGTACGCGCTGATCAGGCCGGTGTCGACGAACGACTGCATGACGTTGTAGAACGTGCGCAGCGCCGCCGGATCATCGAGATCGGGCGGCAGGTCGCCGAGCTGGCCGTAGACCTGGGCGAGGCAGCTCGCGCCGAGCCGGGGCTCGGTGCCGGCGGGCGTGAGATCGACGAGGAGCAGCTCCGCGTCGCCGCCGCGCAGCTCGGGCGTCACGTTCTTGCGCACGTCCTCGACGGGACCGAACGCGGTGACCACGAGCGTCACCGGCGAGACGACGGCCTTACCGTCCCACTGGGTGCGCATCGACATCGAGTCCTTGCCGACCGGGATCGCGATGCCGAGCGCGACCGCCGCCTCGGCGGCGTCGCTCACCCCGGCGTAGAGGCGCGCGTCCTCGCCGGGATGTCCGGCGGCGGCCATCCA
>DAIRFU010000499.1:0-5416 GCA_036794935.1 Kofleriaceae bacterium
GCGGCGGTGCGCGGCATCACGTCCTTGCCGATCGCGGTGGCCGTCGCGGAGACGACGGTCGCGCCTTGCTCCTTGGCGAGGCGGGCGAGGATCGGCGCGTAGGTCTCGGCGAGGTAGTGCTCGAGCTTGGGGTCTTCGACCGTGATGACCTTCGGCGCGTACTTCGCGGCGGCGGTGCCCGCGGCGGCTGCGCCGGGGCCGACGAGCAGCGCGATGACGTCGCCTCCGTGCGCGGTGGCGGCATCGCGGGCGAACGCGATGTTCGCGAGCGCGCTGGTGCGCAGCGTGGAACCAGAGAATTCGCAGAATGCGAGGACGTTTCCCATCAGAGCACCTTCGCTTCCTCGGCGAGCTTCTTCACCAGTGTGGGGATATCGGCGACGATCTGGCCGGGCGGCCGCGGCGGAGGCAGCGAC
The DNA here is from genome assembly GCA_036794935.1 of Kofleriaceae bacterium. Taxonomy (GTDB): domain Bacteria; phylum Myxococcota_A; class Polyangia; order Haliangiales; family Haliangiaceae; genus JABFXX01. Next base: position 417 of record DAIRFU010000499.1, read on the forward strand.
ACACTCAGCTCCTTGATGGCCGGGCTCGACGACGCGCCGTAGTCGGCGAGCTGCTTGGTCTCGAGCGGCTTCTTCTTCGCCGCCATGATGCCCTTGAGCGACGGCAGGCGCGCACCCTCGCCGCTGTACGAGAACGACTCGGGCGTGACGCCGTTCTTGACGGCCTTCGGCGCGACGATGCGGAGGTCGACCGTCACGACGGCCGGGACCGGCACCCGCTTGTACTCGACGCCGCCGTCGACCTCGCGGCCGACGAGCAGCGACTTGTCGCCGAGCTCGATCGATGCGGCGAAGGTCGCCTGCGGCCAGCCGAGCTTGCCGGCGAGCATCTGACCGACCTGGTTGGCATCGCCGTCGACGGCCTGCTTGCCCATGACGACGAGGTCCGGCTTCTCGGCCTCGATGATCGCCTTCAGCACCGTCACGACGGCGAGCGAATCGAGCGCCTCGTCGTTGGCGACGACGTGGATCGCCCGGTCGGCGCCCATCGCGAGGCAGGTCCGGATCTCCTTCGCCGCGTCGGCGGGACCGATCGAGACGACGACGATCTCGCCGCCGGTGCGGGAGTTCGACTCGCCGTTCTCGAGCAGGCGGAGCGCGGTCTCGACGGCGTATTCGTCGAACGTGTTGACGATCCAGGACGCGCCCGTCAGATCGATGTGGCCGTCCTTGAGCTTGGCTTTCTGCGTCGGGTCAGGGACCCGTTTCACGGGAACGAGGATCTTCATGTCGACTCCTGATTTAGACCCCTCGTGATGAGGGTGATGACCCAATCGGCGGCGCGCACGATATCGAACTTCTTCGGGCGAGTACCAGCGCCACCGACGGAAGGTTGCTTCGCGAGCACCCAGGCGAGCGCGAGCTCGTCGAGCACACCGAAGATCATGCGCGCGGCGACGTGTGCCGGGATCGCGCGATCGAGCTCGCCGGCGGCCTGCGCCGCGGCGAGGATGCCACCGAGCAGGCGTAAGAAGTCCGCGAACTGCGGGTTCTCGTACTCCTTCATGAACTTGCTGCTCTGGCGCAGCTCGATCGTGAGGACCTTGGCCGCGGTCGGCTCGTCGTGGACGAGCTGCAGATACGCGTTGATGAACGCACGCAGCTGCTCCCGCGGCGATTCGATGCCGGCGACAGCCGCGTGCAGCGCATCGTTGACCTGCTGCATGCGACGCTCGAACAGCGAGATCAGCAGCTCGTCCTTGCTCTTGAAGTAGAGATAGATGGTCCCATCGGCGACGCCCGCTTCCTTCGCGACGTCCGAGACCTTCGCGGCGAAGAAGCCGTGGCGGGCGAAGATGCGCTCGGCGGCGGTCAGGATCCGGTCGCGCTTGTCGCCGCCGCGCTCGGCCGCTGAATGAACCGTCATTCAGTGCGTTGATACCGCCCATGACGCACTCCGTCAAGGGAACCACGCAGATTGAAATGCGCTCCCGCGTGCACTACAACCTGGCAGTGTCAAAGCCCTTCCTGGCGTTACTCTGTTTGCCGCTGCTGATGGGCGGCGCGTGCGAGAAGAAGCCGAAGAACAACGGGGATACCGGCGCGATCAACGCGCTCGACCGCGCCGAGGGCGACCAGGGCAAGGCCGGCCCGGTCGACGAGACGCCCCTGTCCGGGATCGACGTCTCCGCGCTGTCCGCCGACAAGCAGAAGCTGTTCTACAAGCTGGTCGACTCGCTGTCGTCGCCCTGCGGCAAGGCCCACAGCCTGCGCACCTCGTTCACGCAGGACACCGCGTGCAAGCGCGCGCCGTTCGCGGTTCGCTACGTCGAGGCGCTGCTCTCGGACGAGGCGTCCGAGGCGCAGGCGCGCGAGGACTACGAGAAGAAGTACAAGCACACCGGCGAGCCGGTGAAGATCGATGTCTCGAAGGCGCCTCGCGTCGGCAACGAGGACGCGCCGATCCGGCTCGTCGAGTTCTTCGATTACCAGTGCCCGCACTGCCAGGCGTTCAAGCCGATGCTCGAGGCGGTCTCGCACGCGAACGACGGCAAGGTCGTCGAGTACTTCATGATGTTCCCGCTCGAGAAGCATCAGGACTCCAAGAGCGCCTCGATGGCCGCGGTCGCCGCGAACCGGCTGGGCAAGTTCGAGCAGATGCACGAGATCCTGTTCGCTCGCTCGCCGCAGCACTCCAAGGACGCGGTGATCGGCTACGCGAAGGAGATCGGCCTCGATCCGGCGCAGTTCGAGACCGCCTACAACGCCGCAGCCGCGCAGGTCGCATCCGACATCGACCAGGGCGACTCGCTGGGCGTCGACTCGACACCGACCCTGTTCTTCAACGATCGCAAGTACGAGGGACCGTTCCATCCCAAGTACATCCAGATGTGGATCGATGAGGAGCTGGCGGTGAATCGATGACCGGGGTGCGCCGTCCAAGCGCCATGCGCGCCGTCCTCGTCGTTCTGGGCCTCGTGCTCGCCGCCACTCCCGCGTTCGCCAACGAGCTGAAGATCGGTGACCGCGTCGCCGAGCTCGATAGCGCCGTCGATGCGGCGGGCAAACCGTTCCGGGTCAAACCGATGAAGGGCTGGAAGGTGATCACGTTCGGCGCCTCGTGGTGCAAGCCGTGCGCGAAGGAGCTGCCCGCGTGGGACAAGCTCGCGCCGGCCTGGAAGAACAAGGTCACGTTCATCGCGGTCGATCTCGACAGCGAGGTCGACGCGGGCAAGGCATTCCACAAGAAGCTCAAGCTGCGGAACATGAAGCTCGTGTACCTGTCGCCGGACTCGGCGAGCGCGGCGAAGTACGGCTCGGACCACATGCCGACGACGGTGCTCGCCGATCCACACGGCGTGATCCGCTACATCCGCGGCGGCTTCGAGAAGGGTGACGTCGACGGCGAGGTCAAGAAGATGAAGGCGACGCTCACCAGGCTCGTCAAGTAGCCGGTCGCTGCCGCTGACAGGTTTCTTCACGGTCTCGACAGACTTCTCGACAGACCCCGGCGCGTGGCGGCGCTACATCCAGAGCATGGAAGACATGCTCACGGATCGGCGCGACCTCGTCATCGACCGGCTCTCGTCGGACTACGCGCACGGCCGGTTCGAGGTCGACGAGCTCGAGCACCGGCTCGCGCTGGCGCACTCCGCGCAGACGGCGGTGGAGCTGGACGCGCTCGTCACCGATCTCGTGCCGGCGGCGACCGCGAGCGTGGCGCTCGTACCGCTGCAGAAGACGCGCGTGGTGTTCGGCTCGATCGAGCGGACCGGGCCGTGGGCGGTGCCGCCGCGGCTCGCCGCGAGCGTCGTGTGCGGCCACCTGTTGCTCGATCTTCGCGAGGCGCGGCTCGCGCCCGGCGAGACGACGATCGACGTCCGCGTGCTGATGGGCAACGTCGAGGTGATCGTGCCGCCCGGCGTCGAGGTCGAGGTCAGCGCGTCGTCCTTTCTGGGCAGCGCCGAGGAGCGCGTCGAGCGCGGCGAGCGCGTCGAGCGCGTCGCATCGCGAGCAGCGCGCGTGCGCATCGTCGGGCACGTCCGGCTCGGCAACCTCGAGGTCGAGACGCGCCGGCCAGGCGAGACCCGGCGCGACGTCCGCCGCCGCGCCGATCGCCGGGCGTATCGCCGCTGGCAGCGCGCGCGGGACCCGTGGCGCTGGTGACCTGATCCGTCGCGCCGCCCGTGCCAGGCGCGGGACGGTGGAGCTCACGGCTCAGTCGCGCCGCCAGTGCTCGACACGCGACGCGGCGGGCCGGCCCCACGTGCACGGCGCGTAGCTGAGCGGCGGCTGCGGGTCGGCGACCACGACCTGGAGCGTGCTCGCCTTGCACTTCGCGATGCGGATCGGCGCCTTCGCGACGCACGCGTCTGCGCCGCGCGTGAAGCGCCGGGACACCTCGCCGGCGAATCGCTCGGCCCGCGTCAGATCGATCACGCGTGGCGCGCCGGCCGGGATCGCGTCATCGAACACGGCGTAGCCTTCGAGCGTCGCGCCGTGGTCCAGCAGGGCCCAGCGAGCGCCCGTGTCGGTGACCCAGACGCCGTGCAGGTCGTCGTCGCACGACGTGACCGCGGGCCGACGATCGCACGCGCCGAGCAGCGTCGCCGCGAGCAGCACCGCGGCGGGCGCCACCGCGGCGAGCCGCAACGTCATAGGCCGGCTTGCGCCTTGAGCGCTTCGGCCTGGTCGTGCGCGCGCAGCGCATCGACGATGTCGTCGATGTTGCCGTCGATGATCGCGGGCAGGTTGTGCTTGGTCAGGCCGATGCGGTGATCGGTGACCCGGTCCTGCGGGAAGTTGTAGGTGCGGATCTTCTCGGAGCGATCGCCGGAGCCGACCTGCGACTTGCGAGACGCGGCCTCGGCCTGCATCTGCCTCTCGCGCTCGGCCTCGAGGATCCGCGAGCGCAGGATCTTCATCGCCTTCGCGCGGTTCTTGATCTGCGAGCGCTCGTCCTGGCACGCGACGATGACGCCGGTCGGGATGTGCGTGATGCGGACGGCCGAGTCCGTCGTGTTGACGTGCTGGCCGCCGGCACCGCTCGAGCGGTAGGTGTCGATCTTGAGGTCCTTCTCGTCGACCTTGACGTCGACCTCCTCGGCCTCGGGCAGCACCGCGACGGTCGCCGCGGACGTGTGGATGCGGCCCTGCGCCTCGGTCTCGGGCACGCGCTGCACGCGGTGGACGCCGGACTCGAACTTGAGCTTGGAGAAGACGTCCTTGCCCTCGATGAGGCAGATGACTTCCTTCATGCCGCCGGCGGTGCCCTCCGACGTCGACATGACGTCGACCTTCCAGCCCTGGCGCTCCGCGAACCGCGAGTACATGCGGTACAGATCGCCCGCGAACAGCGCGGCCTCGTCGCCGCCGGTGCCGGCGCGGATCTCGAGGATCGCGTTCCTGCCGTCGTTGGGGTCGCGCGGCAGGAGCAGGATCTTGATCTCGTGCTCGGCCTGCTCGCGGCGCGCCTCGAGCTGGTGCGCCTCGTCGCGCGCCATCTCGCGCAGCTCGGCGTCCGACTCCTTGTCGGCCAGCTCGCGCGCCTGCGCGAGGTC
>DAIRFU010000500.1:0-2248 GCA_036794935.1 Kofleriaceae bacterium
ATCGCGATCGATGGCGGCATCGTGAAGGGCGGTGGCGATCTCGGATTCGAGCGCGAAGCGGGCCGCTACTACGGCGCGCTCGCGCTCGAGATGTTCAGCATCAGCGTCACCGCACTCGGGCTGATCGAGACCCGCCCGAGCTTCTCGTTCGTCGCAATCATCACGAGCGAGTTTCCGCCGATGCCCGTTGGCTTCGGGCTCACGGTGGAGGGCGTCGGCGGGCTTATCGCGATCGATCGCACGGTCGCGACCGACGTGATCGTTGCCGGCCTGCGCGACGGTGCACTCGACCCTCTGCTGTTTTCTCAAGATCCGATCGCAAACGCACCGGCGCTGATCGCCGGCCTCGCACGCATCTTCCCGGCGTCGCCGGGCCGCTACGTGTTCGGTCCCGTCCTCGAGTTGGGTTGGGGAACGCCAAAGCTCGTCGAGGCCGAGGTCGGCATCATGCTCGAAGTCCCCGCGCCCGTGCGCCTTATTCCCGCCGGTCAGCTGCACGCCCGATTGCCCGTTCCGACGGCGCCCATCGTCGAGGTGCACATGGATGTGCTGGGCGTCCTCGATCTCGACGGCCTCACGCTCTCGATCGACGCCACCCTGCGCGACTCGCGCATCGCCGCCTTCTCCCTGACTGGCGACGCCGCGCTCCGCGCGCGCTGGGGCGCTCCTCCGACGTTCGCGTACGCTCTCGGTGGGTTGCATCCAGCCTTCGAGCCACCGTCCGGATTCCCCACGCTGCGGCGGCTCACCGTCGCGCTCGGGGCCGACGACAATCCGCGGATCACGCTCCAGGGTTATCTCGCGTTGACCTCGAACACCCTGCAGTTCGGCGCGCGCGCAGAACCGTCGCCGCTGGGCCGCCGATCGCAGTCGTCGCGTTATCTACCGTGGCGACCACGTTCGCGGCGAACATTCCCAAGCCCGACTCAGACCGCGTGGCCACCAGCGGACGAGGAGTGCCACAAGATCTCGATCGTCAGCTTCTGAAAGCCGGGCGCGACCTGAAGGCGTCCTCGCTCAATGAGCTGGAGAAAAGGGAGTTGCGGAGAGTTTTCATTGCTGCGTGCAAGGCGCGCGTCTAATCAGAGTCCGCGCATCAGCTTCCCGAGCGTGACGCCGAAGCAACCGGCGAGGTTTGCACGGCCTCCAGCCCAGGCGTGAGCGGCGGCGGGCCCGCGGGACTCCGGGCTCGGACCCGGAGACGGACACGGACCCCGGGCTCGGACCGGGAGACGGACTCGGACTCGGACTCCGGGCTCGGATCCGGAGACGGACTCGGACTCCGGGCTCGGATCCGGAGACTCGGGCTCGGGGTTGGGTGCGGACTCGGGGTCGCGCTCAGTGCCAGAACCCGATCGAGAGCCCAGCGTTGCGGTAGCGCTCGGCGATGTCGGCGGTGAGCGAGATCCGGCCGCGCCGCATGCGGTCCCAGAACCAGAACTGGAACACGCGCAGCTCGGCGCCGAACGTGACGTGTAGCCGACCGCCGACGCCGACGAACCGGCCGGGCTCCCAGTAGCTGCCGCCGCGCACGCGCAGCCGGCCGGGCAGCCACTCGTACTCGGCGCCCCCGCGCACCCCGACGCTCGCGTGGAGGCCCGAGCGCTGGAGCTCGTGCTGGCCGAAGGCCTCGAGCCCGAACGCGTTCTCCGACGAGCCATTGACGATGAGGTCGGCCGCGAGCGTCACGCTCTTCTCGTCGCGAAAGTAGCCGCCGACGAGCTGGTTCCAGTCCGTGGGGGCGAACCGGTACGCGCCGCCGACGGCGAGCCGCCACGGCGAGACGATCTTTTCAGGCAGGATCCACCCCGCGCAGTTCATCGGATCACAGCCGGTCACGTCGCCGCCCGCGATCGGGCTCGCGAGCGCCGCGCCGACCCGGACGCTCTGCTGCCGTGGCGCCCACGTCGCGCCGATCTCGAGGCCGCCACCGGAGACGTCGAACAGGCTCTCGCAGCCGGCGCCGCTGCAGTCCGGCACGAGCTGGAACAGCGCCGTGGTCGCCGACACGCCGATCGCGGTATCGAGCCGCTCGACCCAGCGCGCGATCGCGAGCTGGAGGCGCAGCCCCGAGGCGCGGAGCGGGACGGTCGCGCCGCCCGACGTCGTGAACATCGAGTCGACGACCGGCGCGTACTGCTGGGTCGCGGTGATCGCGCCGGCCCACTCCCCGAACCGCAGCCCGAAGCCCAGCGTCAGCACCGACGTGCCCGTGGGTTGGGCCGAGCCCGGCCGTCGATCCGCAGGC
>DAIRFU010000500.1:2258-5411 GCA_036794935.1 Kofleriaceae bacterium
ACGTGCCGCTCTCCGTGCTCGACAGTCCGTTGTTGTCGTAGTCGGTCGACAGCGAGCCATTCAGGTAGTCGAGGTGATAGTCCCAGCTCCACGAATCGGTATCGGTCGTCGGCTTGACCGCCGCCGCCGACGGGTTGAACAGCGTGCCGGCGGTCCCGATCGCGAGGGCGACGGTCGCCCCGCCCATGCCGACGACGGCGCTGTTCCCGATCGCGACGCCGTCGTACAGCTCGATCGAGTAGTTGCTATCCGTGATCGGAGTTGTTTGGGGAGCGGCGCCGGCGCGTGGCGCGGCGAGGCATGCCGCGAGCACCAGCAGCCGGCCGATCCACACCATGCCTCATCATACGAGCTATCCTCGGCGCATGGTGACCACCGGGGAGACGCAAGCAGCCGCCGGAGACAGCTCCGCCGGGCTGTCGTCGCACCCGAGGGTGCCGTTCAAGCGCCGGTTCGTCGTCCCCGCGATCGTGCTCGGCCTGCTCGAGCTGCTCGCGGTCGGCTATCCCGTGTGGGTCGCGTTCGACCTGACCTCGCTCGGCGCCGACACGCTGCTGCGCACCGCGCTGCCGGTCGCCGTCGTGTCCGTGATCGTCTGGTGGGCGGTGACCGCGGTGTGGCTGTTGCCGCTGTGGGCGGCGGTCAGCGCGCGGCGCCGTGGCGTCAAGGTCAACAAGGAGCTCGCAGCCCGCGCGTACCGCATCACGCTGAAGGGACCGATCCGCGTGCTCCTGTTGCGCACCGGGATCTGGACCGCCGCGGCCGGCCTCACCGGGCTGTTCCTCTACATCTACAACGGCTGGCCGATCCACCGCGTCGGCGAGCTCGCCGCGCTCGCGGCGGTACACGCGTACGTCGTGTCGTGCGTGCGCGCGCTGTGGTGGGCGCAGATCCTCGGCGACGTGCGCGGCCGGCTGTTCGCGGTTGGCTCGCCGCTCAAGCGGTTCGATGACAGTCACTTCCGCCGCTTCATGCTGGTGTCGATGATCGTCGCCGGCGGCGTGCTCGCGGCACAGGCTGCGTTCGCCTACTACTTCGTGATCACGCCGCAGCAGTACCTCCAGTTCGAGACCTACTTCCCGGTCGCGACCGCGATCGGGCTCGTCGGCTGGATCGTCGTCGCGCGGCTGCTGACCGCCGATCTGCGCCGCTATCTCGCGGTGTCGCGCGGCGAGACCCGTCCCCGCGCCACGGATCCTCGCGGGCCGGCCGCCTCGGCGGAGCGCGAGATGCCGCCCGCCGCGTTCATCTACCGGCGCGCGCAGGCGCTGCCGTACCGGCTCGCGCTGCTCACGATCGTCGTGTGGTTCGTGATCGCGCTCGGTGGTGCGTTGATCGCGCGGCTGCGGCTCGGCTTCGATGGCGACGATACGATCGTGCTCGCGACCGCGACGCTCGTGCTCGCGTTCGCCGGCGCGATCTACGAGCAGCTCTGGCACCGCGACGTGCTGCGGCCGCTGCTCGCGCACCTGACGCAGCGCTACCGCGTGCCGGTGCGCAGCATCGCGCCGTCGCTGTCGCTGCGCAGCAAGCTGATGCTGTCGTTCGGAGGTGTCGTGCTGCTCGCGTGCGGCATGGCGATGCTGTGGGGCTTCGTCCAGTACAAGAAGCTGTCGACCGAGTCGGTGCAGCGTCAGTCGGCGATCGGCCTGCGCTGGCTGCGCTCCGAGATCCAGGCCGAGCTCGGCGGCGCGGCGGAGGCGCCGACCGAGCGGGCCGTGCGGAGTGCGCTGCAACGGATCCAGGCCCGCGAGCCCGACGCGGCGAGCGTGATCTACTTCGTCGGTCCGTCGGGGCAGATCCTGTCGCTCGGCGGTGGGCTGATGGGGGCGCCGAAGCTGCCCTGGTACACGCGCATGATGATCGAGCACAAGCCGGGCTCGCGGATCACGCTGCACGGCGCGGAGCTCAACGGCAAGTCGGGGCAGCTCAGCGTGCGCTGGCGCGGCGTGCCCCAGGTGCTCGGCTCGGTCGCGGTGTTCTATCCGAGCTATCGCGGCCGCGGCGAGTCGATGGTCGCGCCACTCAAGCAGCTGGTCGTGTTCTTCCTCGTGCTGTTCGGTGCGTGCGCGGGTATCGTCGCGTTCACCGTCGCGCAGTTCATGGCGCCGATCAAACGGCTCGAGCAGCGCGCGGACGCGATGGCCCGCGGCGAGCTCGCCGATCCGGTCGCCGCCGGTGGCGAAGGCGACGAGATCGGCCGCCTCACGCTCGCGCTCGAGGAGATGCGGCGCGCGCTGCGCGACAAGCTGCGCTCGACGGAGGAGGTCAACCTCGACCTCGAGCGAGCCGTGCAGATGCGCACCGCCGATCTCGCGCGCAAGAACCGCGAGCTCGCCGAGGCGATCGACAAGCTCAATCGCGCGCAGGAGCAGATCGTGCGCTCGGAGAAGCTCGCCTCGATCGGTCAGCTCGTCGCCGGCATCGCCCACGAGATCAACAACCCGGTCAACGCGATCGTCAACACGGTCGGCCCGCTCGAGGAGGCGGTCGCCAGCATCGACAAGGATCCGGAGGCGGCCAAGGACGTCGTGGAGATGATCAAGGTCGTCCAGCGTGGCGCGCAGCGCACGAAGGCGATCGTGTCGGCACTGCACAACTACTCGCGCACCGACGACGAGAGCGTCGTCGAGTTCGACATCGATCGGTCGATCGACGACTCGCTCGAGCTGCTTCGCCACTTGCTCAAGCAGAACGTCACCGTCGTCAAGAAGTACGCGAACCCCGGCCGCGTGCGCGGCCACGCCGGTCAGATCAACCAGGTGTTCATGAACCTGCTCACGAACGCGGCGCAGGCACTCGCGCACCGCGAGAGTGCGGCGATCACGATCGAGACCCGTGGCGACGCCGATGGCGTCGAGGTCCGGATCAGCGACAACGGCTCTGGCATCCCGGCCGAGGTGCTGCCGCGGATCTGGGATCCGTTCTTCACGACGAAGGATGTCGGCGAGGGCACCGGCCTCGGGCTGTCGATCGTCCACGAGCTCGTCGAGCGCCACGGCGGCACGATCGAGTGCGACACCAAGCTCGGCGAGGGCACGACGTTCACGGTCAAGCTGCCACGCCAGATCCAGACCACCGACCCGCGCAAGCGGGTGGCCGAGCCGAAGGCGCAGGCGGCGCGATGAGGCAGGCGATCGTCTGCACGCTCGC
>DAIRFU010000001.1:0-20219 GCA_036794935.1 Kofleriaceae bacterium
TTGATAAACGATCGCCGCGTGGTGCATTGGGCCAAACTGGTGATCGACACGCGCAGTGATGCTCGTGTTCTTCAACGGCGTGCTAACGGATGAGACGAACGGTGCAACTTCGGCCGCGAGTGTGGGAGCGTCCGAATCTTCGAGACGCGTCCGACTGAGTTGCGTCGGCGAAGGCAGTTGAAAAAACGAACTCTGCTGCACCGGCACGAGCGTGGCCTGCCACTCCTTCGAGCCTTGATTGATCCGCGCGAACGACAGGTGGAAGCCGGCCTTCTGTGCGCACGGCTCCCAGTACGTCTCGTCGGGACCGACGCGCACGTACCACCTGGAGTTGTCGACGTTCATCTTCGCCCACGCCTCGTCGGCCGGCGTCCAGTCGTTCGACGTGAAGCTGCCCGCCGCGGCCTTCAGGTACGCGACGAGCGGCTGCTCGGCCGGATCCTTGATGGCATCGGCCGTCGCGTTCAGCGCGCCGGCGATCCTCTTCATCTGCTCGGCGTACGCCTCGGGGTACGGCACGGCCTTCAGCGCGCCGCCGGTGTCGCGCACGACATTGAAGTGGTCCATGAGCGCGCCGCCGTCCTTGCGCGCCTGCAGGTCCTTGCAGAACGTGTCCTTCGCCTGGACCTCGGCGGGATAGATGTCGACGAGGTGCGGGGGCGCGCCGGGCAGCGCGGAGCACGCCGGATCCTTGCTCGAGACCGGGCCCACGCAGTCGGGGCCGCGGTTACGCCTGAACAGGCTCTTGCTCTCCGGATCGGCCGGCAGCTTCGCCGCCTCGGCCTTCGCGCCGTTCTCGGTCTCGTAGAGATCATCGATCTGATCGGCGATGCCGAGCATCCGCTCGACGAACGCCTTGTCCTCGGCCGATGCCGCCGAGAAGTCCGAGCGGACCAGCGTCGGCCGCCCGGCATCGAGATCCTCGCGGACGAGCGTGCGGCGCTTGCCGTCCTCGCTCTTCGCGTCGAGCGGTGGCGCCTTCGCGGCGTCGACGATCTGCGCGTACGCGGTCTCGAAGTCCTTCGTGAATGCGCCGTTGTCGGTCCATGTCGGCTGGCTGCCGTAGAACAGCAGCGGCGCGACCTCGCCCGCGTCGAGCGACTTGTTCCCGTTGGCATCGGCGGTCCAGTACACCGGCAGGTTCAGCCGCACCGCGAACTTGTTGAAGTCGGCTCGCGAGATCGTGTCATGCGCGCTGGCCGTCACCGCGGCGGAGCCGGCCCCGGAGCCCTCGCGCGGCTGCGGTTCTTGCTTCTTCTTGCAGGCGGCGGCGGCGAACGTGAGGAGAAGGAGCACCAGGATACGCGGCATGGGGCGCAACGCTACCGCGGTCACGTCGGCGAGGCCAACAGGGATGATACCGTCAACGAGGACCCGTATGGCCGACGCCGGACTTCACGCCACGCTCCGCCGCCTGCTGCCGCTCGCGGTGGTCGCCGCGCTCGCGACGCCGGTGCGTGCCGGCACCGTCGGCATCGTGGCGACCGGCGACTCCGAGCTGCAGGCCACGCTCGCGATGCAGATCGAAGGCTGGCTGCGCGCGCACGGGCACACGCTGGCCGAGGGTCTGCCGACGGACGCGCAGAGCTCGCTGCTCAACTGCATGGTGCTCGACGACTCGGCGTGTGCGCGCGGCATCGTCGACGCGCGCGCGAAGGCAGACAGCATCGTGTTCGGTGAGGTCCGCGCGCCGCGCACGCGGTCGAGCCACGCGACGACGCTGATCGTGTACTGGCTCGTCAAGGGCAAGGAGCCGGTCGGCATGAAGCGCGCGTGCGAGGACTGTACGCCCGATCTGCTCGCGAGCACGCTCGACGAGATGCTGACGACCGTCGTCGGTGCGAGCGAGCTCGCGCGCGGCCGACTCGCGCTGCACTCCAAGCCGGAGGGCCTCACGGTGATACTCGACAATGACAACATCGGCATCACGCCGGTCGAGCGCGAGGTGCCCGCCGGCCAGCACACGATCGTGCTGATGTCGCGCGGCCGCAAGGTCGGCGAGCGCACGCTGCGCATCGAGCCCGAGGTCACGGCCGAGATCACGGTCCCGGTCACGATGCCGACGGAGCCGGCCACGCAGCGGCCGTCGCGGGTCGCCCCCGTGATCCTGCTGGCGGGCGGCGGCGCCGCGATCGCCACCGGTGCCGTCCTCTACCTCACGAGCGACGTCGACGACGGCAGCAAGCCCCGCTACTACGACACCCGGCTGGTCGGCATCGGCGTCGTTGCCGGCGGCGTCGCGCTCGCGGCGGCCGGCACCTACCTGTGGCTGCGCACCGGCCGCACCGACTCGGCCCCCGTGATCGCGCTGGATCCGAAAGGAGGCACGCTCGGATGGGCGCACGCGTTCTGATCACCGCCGCCGCACTCGCCGCGCTCGCCGTGGGCTGTCAGAAGGAGAGCAAGCTCTACTGCGGCAAGCACCCGACCGATGTCGAGAACTGCGGGTTCCTCGATGCCGGTATCGACGCCCGGCCGACGTGTACCGTCGATCCAGACTGCGAGGCCCTGGTGGACACGCCCCACTGCGAGCCCGACACCCACTACTGCGTCGGGTGCTATCTGCCGGAGCACTGCGCGGGGAACGCCGAGGCGAAGTTCTGCGACCTCGACACGTTCACGTGCCGCAGCTGCGTCGAGCACGCGGACTGCACGTCGAACGCGTGCCTGCCGGACGGCACCTGCGGCGACGACAGCACCGTCGCGTACGTCGATCCGATGGCGCCGGTCGCGAACACGACGTGCACGGCCGCCGAGCCGTGCAGCACGATCGACGTCGCGCTGTTGACGAAGCGGCCCTACATCAAGCTCCAGGGCGCGATCAGCGAGGAGGTGCCGGATCTCGCGAGCACCGCGGTGACGTTCCTGTCCGCTCCAGGCACGTCCCTGACCCGACCGACGGCCGGCGTCGTGCTGAACATCTCGGGGAGCAGCGAGGTCGCGGTGTACGATCTCACGATCACCGGGAACGAGGAGAGCGGTCTCCTCGTCGACCGCAGCACGCTCAGGCTCGCCCGCTCGACGGTCACCGGCTGCAACAAGAAGGATCGGCGGGCTATCGAGGTCAAGACCAACTCGGCATTGATCGTGTCGCGCTCGGAGCTGACCGACAACGCCGGCGGCGGCATCTTCACGGACGGGACCAGCACGTACGACATCACGAACACGTTCCTCGTCCGCAACGGCGCCGACGATTCGGCCGTGGGAGGCGCCTCGCTCGGCGCGACCATCTCGGGCCTCAATCGCTTCGAGATGAACACGGTGGCCGACAACCGGGTGTCCACCACGGCGAACGCGGGCGGGCTCCAGTGCGCGACCTCGGTACGCGCGCCGAACAACCTGATCGTGCGCAACTACGCCGGCGGGCTCCCCGGGGCTCTCAATGCGAACAAGCCCGTCGTCAACGGCTGCAACCTCGGCGAGTCGGTGATCGCGACCGATGTCGCCGGCTTCTCGTTCGAGATGCCCGAGGGCACCGGGCCGTGGGACTACCACATCGGTCCCGGCAGCATGGCGATCGACAAGGGTGTGACGAGCGATATCGCGGTGGACGTCGACGGCGATGCTCGCCCGTTCAACGGCAAGCTCGACGTCGGCGCCGACGAGTACTCCCCGTAGGCACCGCGCCGGCCGCCACGGCTCGCCGTCCCTGCGCTCCCGCTTCAGAGAAACGAGCGCGGTGGCCACATCCGTGCGCTCCCGCTCTCGTGTGCGCATGCGCTCGGTGCCGACCTGGAAGTGGTTCGATCCACGACTTGTCCCGCCGCACCAGCGGGCACACGCCGTGCAAGATAGCCCGCGTTTGAAGCATGGGAGGCGGGATGTGGACGAGGGGAACGATGTCCTTTTCCCACGGGAGTGATTGATCCACGGTGCCCACGATGATCGACGTCGACCTCAGTGCGTCTGGCTCGGGTACAAGTGTGGGCGCCGTGCCCAGCACGCTGGATCCCGACTTCGACGAGGACGCGGACGCGCGCTCGCTCGTCATCACCTGCGGCCGCGACATCCTCGTGGTCGACGACAACGATACCAACCTCGTGGCGATCGAGGCGGCGCTCCAGCCGCTCGGCCGCAACCTCGTGCTCGCGCGCTCCGGCGTCGAGGCGCTCGCGCGGCTGCTCGACCAGGACTTCGCGCTCATCATCCTCGACGTCGCGATGCCGGGCATGGACGGCTTCGAGACCGCGCGGCTCGTGCGCTCGCGCGCGCGCAACCGGGCGACGCCGATCATCTTCATCACCGGCCTGTCGTGGCAGGACGACGAGATTCTCCGCGGCTACGAGCTCGGCGCATTCGACTTCCTGATGAAGCCGATCCGCGCCGAGGTGCTGCGCGCCAAGGCCACCGTGTTCATCGAGCTGCAGCAGCGCACGCTCGAGCTCCAGCAGCGCTCTGACGAGCTGCGCCAGGAGCAGACGCGCGCCCACGAGCGCGAGCTGACGATGCAGCGCAAGCGGTTCGAGGCCGAGGTGCTCGAGCGCCAGATGGCCCAGATGGCGGAGACCGATCGCCGCAAGGACGAGTTTCTCGCGATCCTCGCCCACGAGCTGCGTAACCCGCTGCAGCCGCTGCAGACCGCCGTCGAGCTGATGGAGCACACGCCCGACGAGCCGGTCCCGGAGCGGGTGCGCAGCATCATCCAGCGCCAGGTCCATCACATCGGCCGCCTGGTCGATGATCTGCTCGACGTCGCGCGGTTCCAGACCGGCAAGCTCGATCTTCGCCGCGAGCCGCTCTCGCTCAAGACCATCGTCGCCGAGGCAGTCAACGACCAGCGCTCGGGCGCCGAAGCGCGCAAGCACGAGATCACCGTGCACGGCGATGGCGACTCGCCGCAGGTGTTCGGCGACGCCCTGCGCCTGGTCCAGGTGCTGTCCAATCTGCTGTCGAACGCGATCAAGTACACGAACCCCGGCGGCGCGATCGCCGTCCGCTGGGGCAGCGAGGCCAACCAGGCGTTCGTGCGGATCACCGACAACGGCCGCGGCATCCCGGCACCGCTGTTGCCGCGCATCTTCGACATGTTCGTCCAGGAGCGCACGACGCCCGACGGCAAGGGCGGCCTCGGCCTCGGTCTGGGACTCGTCAAGCGGCTCGTCGAGCTCCACGACGGCAGCGTGCGCGCGGAGTCCGAGGGCATCGATCAGGGCGCCACGTTCGAGGTCCGGCTGCCGATCATCGACGAGGACACGCTCGCGAAGTTCCGGCCGCCCCGCGACAAGACCGGGCCCGTCGAGCGCCCGCTGCGCGCGGTCGTGTGCGACGACGCCGCCGATCTTCGCGAGCTGGTCGCCGATCTGCTGCGCATGAAGGGGCACGAGGTGATCGTCGTCGAGGACGGCCCGTCGGCGATCCGCGTGATCACCGCGGAGAAGCCCGACGTCGCGCTGATCGACATCGGGCTGCCGGACATGGACGGCTACGAGGTCGCGCGCGCGCTCCGCCGTGACCTGGGCAGGCGCGTCCGCCTGATCGCGATGACCGGCTACGGCCAGGCCAGCGATCGCGCGACCGCCCTGCAGGCCGGCTTCGACGCCCACATCGTCAAGCCGGCGAGCGCAGACAAGATCATGCGCGCGCTGTACGGGCAGCCGAACGAGGAATCATGAGCACCGTCGACACGTCGAAGACGAACGGAACCAGCAGCGGACATACCAAGAACAACGGCAAGAACGGCAAGACCGGCAGCGGGGGCAAGCCGGTGCGGACGCACGGTCCGGATCAGCTCGATCGCCGCGAGCTACTCGGCGCGCTGCGCGCGTTCCGCCGGGGCAACTTCGAGGTCCGGATCCGCGAGGACCTGACCGGGATCGACGGGCAGATCGCCGACTGCTTCAACGAGATCGTCACGATGGTGAAGTCCATCAAGGACGAGTCGAACGACGTGTGCAACGCGGTCGGCCGCGACGGGCAGGCCGGCAAGCGCATGCGCCGGTTCGGCACGAGCGGCGGGTGGTCGGACTACATCGCGTCGGTCAACCAGGTGATCGATGATCTGTCGGGGCACGCGAACAACATCGCGCGCGTCGTGTCCGCCGTCGCCCGCGGCGATCTCGAGCAGACGATGGATGTCGGGGACGGTGCCGACGGCCCGCGGCGCGGCGAGTTCCTCCGCCACGCGAAGATCGTCAACGGCATGGTCGCGCGGCTCGCGCAGTTCGGCTCCGAGGTGACCCGCGTCGCGCTCGAGGTCGGCGGCGAAGGCAAGCTCGGCGCGCAGGCGCGCGTCCAGGGCGTCAGCGGCGTGTGGAAGGACCTCACCGACTCGGTGAACCTGATGGCGTCGAACCTGACGTCCCAGGTGCGCGAGGTCGCGCGCGTGACCACCGCGATCGCGCAGGGCGACCTATCGAAGACCGTCACGATCGACGTCAAGGGCGAGATCCTCGAGCTCAAGAACACGATCAACACGATGGTCGAGCAGCTGCGCGGCTTCGCGAACGAGGTGACCCGCGTCGCCCGCGAGGTCGGTACCGAGGGCCGCCTCGGCGGTCAGGCGACGGTGCGCGGCGTGTCGGGCGTCTGGCGCGAGCTCACCGAGAGCGTCAACTCGATGGCGAACAACCTGACGTTTCAGGTCCGCAACATCGCCGAGGTGACGAGCGCGGTCGCCGGTGGTGACCTCGGCAAGAAGATCACCGTCGAGGCGAAGGGCGAGATCCTCGGCCTCAAGAACACGATCAACACGATGGTCGATCAGCTGTCCGCGTTCGCCGCCGAGGTGACGCGCGTCGCGCGCGAGGTCGGCACCGAGGGCGTGCTCGGCGGTCAGGCCGAGGTCGCCGACGTGTCCGGCGTGTGGCGCGAGCTGACCCAGAACGTCAACGGCATGGCGTCGAACCTGACGTCGCAGGTCCGCAACATCGCCGAGGTCGTCACCGCGATCGCCGGCGGCGACCTGAGCAAGAAGATCGGCGTCGACGCGCGCGGCGAGATCCTCGCGCTCAAGAACACGATCAACGCCACCGTCGACAAGCTCGGCCGGTTCTCCGCCGAGGTGACCCGCGTCGCCCGCCTGGTCGGCACCGAGGGCACGCTCGGCGTCACCGCCGACGTCAAGGACGTGTCGGGCATCTGGAAGGAGCTGACCGACAACGTCAACCAGATGGCGCGCAACCTGACGAACCAGGTCCGCGACATCGCCGAGGTGACGACCGCGGTCGCGAACGGCGATTTGACCCGCAAGATCAGCGTCGAGGCGCGCGGCGAGCTGGTCACCCTGAAGAACACGATCAACACGATGGTCGATCAGCTCAACGCGTTCGCCTCCGAGGTGACGCGCGTCGCCCGCGAGGTCGGCACCGAGGGCGTGCTCGGCGGCCAGGCGCAGGTGCGCGACGTGTCGGGCATCTGGAAGGAGCTGACCGACAACGTCAACTCGATGGCGAGCAACCTCACCATGCAGGTGCGCAACATCGCGGACGTCGCGCGTGCGGTCGCGACCGGCGATCTGTCGAGGAAGATCACGGTCGATGCCCGGGGCGAGGTGCTCGACCTCAAGGCGACGCTCAACACGATGGTCGATCAGCTCAACGCGTTCGCGTCCGAGGTGACTCGCGTTGCCCGCGAGGTCGGCACCGAGGGCCGGCTCGGCGGACAGGCGTCCGTCGAGGGCGTGCGGGGCACGTGGAAGGAGCTGACCGACAACGTCAACCAGATGGCGTCAAACCTCACGGGCCAGGTCCGTGACATCGCCGAGGTGACGACCGCGGTCGCGCGCGGCGATCTGACCCGCAAGATCACGGTCGACGCGAAGGGCGAGATCCTCGAGCTCAAGAACACCGTCAACATCATGGTCGATCAGCTGTCGAGCTTCGCCGACCAGGTGACGCGGCTCGCGCGTGACGTCGGCATCGAGGGCCGGCTCGGCGGCCAGGCCGACGTGCGCGGCGTGCTCGGAACGTGGCGCAACCTGACCGACGCGGTGAACTCGATGGCCGCGAACCTGACCGATCAGGTGCGCAACATCGCGAAGGTCGCGACCGCGATCGCCGCCGGCGACCTGCAGCAGAAGATCGTCGTCGAGGCGCGCGGCGAGATCCTCGAGCTCAAGAACACGATCAACACGATGGTCGAGCAGCTGAGCGCGTTCGCCGATCAGGTGACGCGCGTCGCCCGCGAGGTCGGCACCGACGGCAAGCTCGGTGGCCAGGCCTCGGTCGAGGGTGTCCGCGGCACGTGGAAGGAGCTCACCGACAACGTCAACCTGATGGCGAGCAACCTGACCAACCAGGTGCGCGACATCTCCGCCGTGGCGACCGCGATCGCGCGCGGTGACATGACCCGGAAGATCAGCGTCGAGGTCCGCGGCGAGCTGCTCGATCTCAAGAACGTCATCAACACGATGGTCGACACGCTGTCGTCGTTCGCGGACGAGGTGACCCGCGTCGCGCGCGACGTCGGCGTCGAGGGCAAGCTCGGCGGCCAGGCCGCGGTGCGCGGCGTCGCCGGCACGTGGAAGGAGCTCACCGACAACGTCAACCAGATGGCGAGCAACCTGACGAACCAGGTGCGCGACATCGCGGACGTGACGACGGCCGTCGCGAACGGCGACCTGACGAGGAAGATCACCGTCGAGGTTCGCGGCGAGCTGCTCCAGCTCAAGAACACGATCAACACGATGGTCGATCAGCTCGGCTCGTTCGCGTCCGAGGTGACGCGCGTCGCGCGCGAGGTCGGCCTCGAGGGCGTGCTCGGCGGCCAGGCCGAGGTGCGCGGCGTCAGCGGCACGTGGCGCGAGCTGACCGACAACGTCAACGTGATGGCGCGCAACCTCACCGAGCAGGTGCGCGGCATCGCGAACGTCGTGACCGCCGTCGCGAACGGCGATCTCGAGCGCAAGCTGAACCTCGCCGCCCGCGGTGAGATCGCGACGCTGGTCCGCACGATCAACAACATGATCGATACGCTGTCGACGTTCGCCGAGCAGGTGACCAGCGTGGCGCGCGAGGTCGGCGTCGACGGCCGTCTCGGAGGTCAGGCCGACGTCCCCGGCGCCGCCGGTGTGTGGCGCGACCTGACGAACAACGTCAACGAGCTCGCCGGCAACCTGACGAACCAGGTCCGCGCGATCCGCGACGTCGCCACCGCGGTGACGCAGGGTGACCTGACCCGGTCGATCACCGTCGAGGCGCGCGGCGAGATCGCGCAGCTCAAGGACACCGTCAACCAGATGATCCGTACGCTCGCGGAGACCACCAAGGTCAACCAGGAGCAGGACTGGCTGAAGACGAACGTCGCGCGGTTCACGCGCATGCTGCAGGGTCAGCGCGATCTGCTCACGGTCGCGCGCCAGATCCTCAACGAGCTGGCGCCGCTCGTGAGCGCGCACCACGGCGCGTTCTACATGACCGAGGCCGACGACGACGGCATGGTGCTGCGGCTGTTCGCGAGCTACGCGTTCCAGGAGCGCAAGCAGGTCGCGAACGTGTGGCGGTTCGGCCAGGGCCTCGTCGGCCAGGCCGCGCTCGAGGGCAAGCGCATCGCGGTCTCGAAGGTGCCGCCCGACTACGTCCAGATCACGTCCGCGCTCGGCGAGGCGCCGCCGCACTCGATCGTCGTCGTGCCGATCCTGTTCGAGGGTGAGGTCAAGGGGGTCATCGAGCTGGCGTCGTTCGAGAAGTTCAGTGGCATCCAGCTCGCGTTCCTCGACCAGATGCTCGAGTCGCTCGGCATCGTGATCGCGACGATCGAGGCGACGATGCGCACCGACGAGCTGCTGCGCCAGTCGCAGAGCCTCACCGAGGAGCTACGCAGCCAGCAGGACGAGCTGCAGCAGACGAACGAGGAGCTCGAGGAGAAGGCGCACCAGCTCACCGAGCAGAAGGCGGAGGTCGAGCGCAAGAACCGCCAGGTCGAGCTCGCGCGCCAGGAGCTCGAGGAGAAGGCGGAGCAGCTCGCCCTGACCTCGAAGTACAAGAGCCAGTTCCTCGCGAACATGTCGCACGAGCTGCGCACGCCGCTCAACTCGCTGCTCATCCTCAGCCGTCAGCTCGCCGACAACGCCGAGCAGAACCTCAGCGACAAGCAGATCCGCTACGCCGAGACGATCCGGCAGGCCGGCACCGATCTGATGACGCTGATCAACGAGATCCTCGATCTCGCGAAGATCGAGTCCGGCACGATGGCCGTCGAGATCGGAGCGGTCCGGCTCGCGAACCTGCGCGACTACGTCGACCAGACGTTCCGCCAGGTCGCCGAGGAGAAGGGCCTCGGCTTCTCGGTCGAGCTCGACGAGAGCCTGCCGTCGACGCTCGATACCGACGACATGCGGCTGCGCCAGGTGCTGCGCAACCTGCTGTCGAACGCGATCAAGTTCACCGAGCGCGGCCGCGTCAAGCTGCGGGTGGCGCGCACGTCGAACGACGTGATCGCGTTCTCGGTCGCGGATACCGGCATCGGCATCCCGCAGGACAAGCAGCGGCTGATCTTCGAGCCGTTCACGCAGGCGGACGGCTCGACGAGCCGCAAGTACGGCGGCACCGGCCTGGGCCTCGCGATCTCGCGCGAGATTGCCGGCCTGCTCGGCGGCGACCTGCGCGTCGACTCGGTCGTCGGCCAGGGCAGCACGTTCACGCTGTACCTGCCGACCGTCTACAAGCAGCGCGACCCGCGGGCCACGCGCACGCAGGCGATCGGGATGACGCCACCCCCGTCGGGCCCGGCCCCGACGCCTGCGATGCAGGTCATCGATCTCACGCAGGGCGAGAACGTGCCGGTCCTCGCCGATCCGGCGCAGGTGCAGACGCCACCGACGCTCGAACGCGCGATCCCCGATGACTACGAGAGCCTCGAGCCCGGTGATCGCGTGCTGCTCGTCGTCGAGGACGATCTGACGTTCTCGATGACGATGCTCGAGATGGCGCGCGCATCCGGCTTCAAGGGCGTGGTCGCGATGACCGGCCACCAGGCGCTCGAGCTCGCGCGGACCATCAAGCCCGATGCGATCACGCTCGATCTGCGGCTGCCGGATCTCGACGGCTGGGTGCTGCTCGATCGGCTGAAGCACGACGCGGCGACCCGTCACATCCCGGTCCACATCGTGTCGGGTCTCGACGAGGAGCGGCGCGGGCTGTCGTGCGGCGCGCACGGCTTCCTCCAGAAGCCGGTCACGAGCGAGAGCCTCAAGGCCGGCCTCGAGAAGGTGCGCACGTTCGTCGAGAAGCGGGTCAAGCAGCTGCTCGTCGTCGAGGATGACCCGGTGCAGGGCCAGGCGATCAGCGAGCTGATCGGCGAGGGCGACGTCGAGACCACGACCGTGCACTCGGGCGAGGTCGCACTCGAGACCCTGGCCGAGAAGCCGTACGACTGCGTCGTGCTCGATCTCCGGCTGCCCGGCATGAGCGGCTTCGACCTCATCGAGCAGATCAAGGCCGACCCGCAGCACCGTCGCCTGCCGGTGATCGTGTACACGGGTCGCGACTTGACAGAAGAGGATCGCCAGCGCCTGCACGGCCTCGCGCAGACCGTCATCATCAAAGACGTGACCACGATGGAGCGCCTGCTCGACGAGACCGCGCTGTTCTTGCACCGCGTGGAGGCCAACCTCCCCGAGCGCAAGCAGCGCGTGCTGCGCCGGCTCGCGAAGAACGATCCGCAGCTCGCGCAGCGCACGGTGCTCGTCGTCGACGACGACCTGCGCAACATCTTCGCGCTGACCTCGCTACTCGAGGGTCACAAGATGAACGTGCTCTACGCCGAGAACGGCAAGCGCGCGCTCGCGAAGCTCGAGGAGAACGAGCACATCGACATCGTCCTCATGGACATCATGATGCCGGAGATGGACGGTTACGAGGCGCTGCGACGGATCCGCGAGCGCGCCGAGTGGAAGACGCTTCCGGTCATCGCGCTCACCGCGAAGGCGATGAAGGGCGACCGCGAGAAGTGTCTCGAGGCCGGCGCGAGCGACTACATCACCAAGCCCGTCGACGCCGACCAGCTGCTCTCGCTGCTGCGGGTCTGGCTCTACCAGTCCTGAGGGGGCTCGCGAGCCCACTTCTGAGCGCGGGTCAATTGACACGCGCGAGGCGGGCACCTACCGTCACCGACACGGTAGATTTCCTACCCTTGGGGAACTTGGTGCATATGAAGAAGCTCATCATTGGTGCGTTCGTGGCGGGCACGGCGCTCGTCTGTGGTACGTCGGCTCCGGCCAGCGCGGGCCCCTACGGCACGGCAGGCTGTGGCCTCGGCTCGATCGTCTTCGGCAACAAGCCGGGCATCGTGCAGATCTTCGCGGCGACCACGAACGGAACGTTCGCGACCCAGACCTTCGGCATCACGTCGGGTACCAGCAACTGCACGGATACCGGCGGTGGCATGCCGAGCGCGGCCGCCTTCATCCAGACCAACCGCGAGGCGCTCGCCAAGGACATCTCGCGCGGCAACGG
The DNA here is from genome assembly GCA_036794935.1 of Kofleriaceae bacterium. Taxonomy (GTDB): domain Bacteria; phylum Myxococcota_A; class Polyangia; order Haliangiales; family Haliangiaceae; genus JABFXX01. The sequence continues at coordinate 12,393 of DAIRFU010000001.1, forward strand.
CGAGACGATCAAGAACCTCGCCACGCTCTCGGGCTGCGAGAGCTCGGCCGCCGTCGGCATCACGCTGCAGCGCAACTTCAAGGCGATCTTCCCGACCGCGGAGACGTCGAACACGGAGGTCTCGACCAACGTGATTCACGTGCTCCAGACCGAGAAGTCGCTGTCGTGCTCGCGCCTGATCTGACGTGATTCGGCGGCAGGCACTTCTCGTCTGGATCTGCCTGCTCTCCGCGTGCGTGCAGACGCGGGGCACGCTGACCCGATCCGTGATCCGGCCCTCCGCCGATCCGGATCGGGTTTCGTACGTTCACGAGCTCAAGCTCCGCGCGCACCGCGCGAAGCTCGCCCAGCGCGAGGAGTGGTTGCGGCTCGGCCACTACCGCCGGAGCTGGACCGGCTCGATCACGAGCGAGGCCGACGGGGCCAACTTCTTCCTGTCGCCGCACGGCAAGACGCAGCCACAGCTCGAGCTCGACGCGACGCTCGAGGGGTTCTTCTCGGACCTCGCGCCGTACGACGCGGCGAACAAGGCGAACCGGGGCGTGCAGCATCCACTGTGTCAGTTCCCGGCGCGCCGGATGTGGCTGCAGCAGCAGCTCGCGATCGATCCGGCGCGGCTGCCCACCCCCGACTGCTCGCGCTACCAGGAGTTCGTCGACGCGATCCGCATCGACTCCGTCACGCTCGTGTTCTCGTCGTACTACCTCAACAATCCGGCGTCGGCGTTCGGCCACACGTTCTTGCGCCTGCACCGCAAGGAGCCGACGGTCTCCGAGGAGAAGCGGCAGCTGCTCGACTTCGCGATCGAGTTCTCCGCCGATCCGGACACCACGTTCGCGCCGATCTACGCGATCAAGGGGCTGCTCGGTGCGTTCCCCGGCACGTTCCGCAAGCTGCCGTACTACTACAAGGTCCGCGAGTACAACGACTACGAGTCGCGCGATCTGTGGGAGTACAAGCTGCACCTGACGCCGCAGCAGCTCGACATGCTGGTCGCCCACATCTGGGAGCTCGGCTCGACGTTCTTCGACTACTACTACCTGACCGAGAACTGCTCGTACCACCTGCTCGGGCTGCTCGAGGCGGCGCTGCCCGGGCGCGATCTGCTGGGGTCCGTCCACTGGCCCGTGATCCCGGCGGACGCGATCCGCGCGGTGACCGACGAGCCCGGGCTCGTCGACGGCATCGAGTTCCGGCCGTCGAGCCGCACCCGGTTCAGGAGCGAGATCGCGCCGTTCTCCGCCCGTCAGCTCGCCGCGGTCAGCGATCTCGCAGCCGATCCGAGCACGCAGCTCACGCTCTCGCAGCACGAGCGCATCCAGGTGCTCGACGCCGCGCAGGACCTCGTGGACATCAAGTACGCGAAGGCGCTCGCGCGCGACGAGAAGAAGGGCGTCGCCGGCGAGATCAAGCACGCGCTGCTCGGCCGTCGCGCCGAGATCCTGGTGTCCTCGGCGGAGGCGACCTACCCCACGCCGCGGCACAAGATGCCGCAGCTCGGTCACGACACGCGGCGGATCACCGTCGGCGCGGGCAGCAGCCGCGACAGCCAGTGGCTCGAGATCGGCGCCCGGCTCGCGCTCCACGACCTCGCGGACGGCAGCGATGGCTATCCGGAGCTCTCGCAGATCGAGTTCTTGCCGACGCGAGCGCGCTACGACTTCCAGGCCGACCGGTTCCGTCTCGACTCGCTGGACCTCGTCCGCGTGGTCTCGCTGACGACGCTGAACCCGTTCGATCGACACATCTCCTGGCAGTTCCGCCTGGGCTCGCAGCACCTCGAGGACGACGGCTGCATCCACGACAACTGCTACGCGGGCCGCGTCGAGTTCGGAGGCGGTCCGACGTTCTCCACCGCGTCCGATCGGCTGTCGCTGTTCGTCTTCGCGAACACGCAGGTCTGGGTCGGCCGCGGCCTCGACGCGCTGTTCGGCTCGCCGGTGCGCCTCGGCATCGGCCCATCGGGCGGCATCCGGTGGCGGATCGCGCGCCGGCTCGTCGCGCTCGCGACCGGCGAATGGAACTGGTTGCCCGCCCAGACCGGCTTCGCGACGTGGAACGTCACCGGCACCCTGCGCTGGGGCATCCTGCGCGACCTCGCACTCGACCTGCAGCTGCGGGACGAGTACGAGATCCCGAGCGGGACGCTGTCGACGATGCTGTACTTCTGACTGCGGTTCGGGTCGCGTGTGGCCCAGCAGGGCTAGCCCTCCTACATCGCCGCGCTGATATCCTGCGCCCGTGCGTGGCCAGGATCTCAGTGGCGAGATCCTCGAAGACCGCTATCAGATCGTGGAGCGGATCGCCGAGGGTGCCATGGGCGTGGTGTATCGCGGGAACCGGCTGAAGCTGGACCGCGCGGTCGCGATCAAGGTCATGCACGGATCGCTGCCGTCCGCGATGGAGGGCCGCAAGCGGTTCGAGCGCGAGGCCAAGCTGATGGCGCGGCTCGAACACCCCCACTGCGTGTCGATCATCGACTACGGACTGCACGCGACCAAGCCGTACGTGGTGATGGAGCTGGTGCGCGGCCGCAGCCTGCACGAGCTGATCGTCGAGCAGCGGCGGTTCGAGATCCCGCGTGCCGTCGAGATCCTGCGTCAGGCGCTGTCGGGCCTCGCGCACGCGCACGAGCAGGGCATCATCCACCGCGACATCAAGCCGGCGAACATCATGGTCACGCCGAAGGCGCCGCTCGGCCTGCACGTCCGCATCCTCGATTTCGGCCTCGCCCGCATGCTCGAGTCGAGCACGAGCGTGAGCAACGGCGTCGCGGTCGGCACGCCGAGCTACATGGCGCCCGAGCAGGCCCGCGGCGGACAGCTCGACGCGCGTGTCGACGTCTACGCGTGCGGCGTCGTGCTGTTCGAGCTGCTGACCGGCCGCAAGCCGTTCATCGCGGGCGATCCGATCGCGATCGTCAAGAAGCAGATCGAGGAGATGCCGCCGCGGCTCGCCGACGTGGTGCCGGGCGACTACGGCGCGCTCGAGGCGGTGGTGGCGCGCGCGCTCGCGAAGGCGCCGGCCGACCGCTATCCCTCGGCGGTCGCCATGGCCGAGGCGCTGGATGCCGCGGTCAGTGGCCGTGGCGCTCCGGAGGCGACCGCGCTGTTCGCACCGATCGAGGAGCCGTCTCTCGACGTCCCGATCACGGTCGGCTCGTCCGTCCACACGCGGCCGGAGCCGCCGGGCAGCTCGGTGCGCCGGGAGCTGCCGGTGTCCCGCGGCCGCTACGTCGTGATCGCCGGGCTGGTGCTCGCCGCCGCGGCGATCGCCGGCCTCGTGCTGCTGCGCGACCGGCTCGGTGGTCAGGACGAGCCGCGCCCGGACGCGGCCGGCACGATCGTGCTCGCTCCGCCACCTCCCGCGGATGCGGCCCCCGCCATCGATCCCGCCGGCGAGCTGGCGGCATCGGCGCGAGCGCTCGCGGACGCCGGCAAGCTCCAGCCCGCGATCGACTCGCTCGTCATGGCAAGGCGGGTGTATCCGGACAGCGCGCTGCTCGCCGTCACGCTCGGCACGCTGTACTTCGACAAGCTATGGTGGGCCGACGGGATCGAGAACCTGCGTGACGCCGTGAAGCTCGATCCGGCGCTGCGCGATGACGAGGCGGTGATCAAGACCGTGCTCCGCGGGTTTCTCACGACGCCGAGCTACGACGGGAGACTCGCCCGCTTGCTCCTCGACCTCGGCCCGAGTGCGGCGCCGCTCGTCGACGAGACCGCGCGCACGCACCCGAACCCCAAGCTCCGGTCGCGTGCCCGCTCGCTGCTCCGCCGGTTCGAGCGCGCCACGCCGGAGCCGTCGAAGCAGCCCTGACGGAGCGCGCCTCTGGCGACGACTCGTCGCTGGGCGTAGGAGTCTCTCCACGATCGCGAGGATCGATGCGATGGGGCTCACGAAATGGCAGAAACTCGGAGTGCGCCGCCGCTCGAAAGTGGGTTGCTCGGGCGGCAGTCGTTTCCTACCTTGTCTCGCGGGTGAGTAGCTGGCGGCGCGCGGGGGGCGGCGTCGAACGACGTCCACGGCCCTCTTGCGCGTCGTGCGGGTGCGGACGCCCGAGGACTTTTCGAGGAAGGCAACGTTGTTCAACAAGCTCGCGATCATCGCTTCGATCCTGTGGATGTTCGGGTGTACGTCGGCGGCCGACGATGGCGGCGGCGATCTGTACGGGGGCCAGAACGAGCCCGGAACGGGTGACGGTGACGGTGGAGACGACGGCGGCCCATCGACCGACACTCCACCGGCCGACGAGCCGCTGCCCACGCCGCTGCGCACGATCTCCGTCGATAACGTGCCGGCGCTCCGCGAGGCCGTCGCGACCGCCGAGCCAGGCGACCTGATCGAGCTCCGCGATCAGGTGTGGCAGCTCGCGACCGGTGTCGCGATCACGCGCAGCGGGACCGCCGAACATCCCATCGTGATCTCGGCCGAGACCGTCGGGGGCGCGAGGATCGAGGGTGCGGCGGGATTTCTGCCGAGCGGCGTCTCGCACGTCGTGATCCGGGGCTTCGACTTCCGGTTCAGCGCCGGCGCACGCGCGATGCCGTGCAAGGACTGCAGCTACGTCCGCTTCACGCGCAACCACTTCGAGCTCGCGCCGATCGAGTACTCGCACTGGCTCGTGATCGGCGGTGTCAGCGATCACAATCGCATCGACCGCAACGTGTTCATGAACAAGTCGACGAACGGTAACTTCATCACCATCGACGGTACGAGCACCGCGGTGGCGACGAACAACCTGATCGAGCTCAACTACTTCGCGAACCAGACCTGGGGCGGGACCAACGAGGGCGAGTGCATCCGGGTCGGCTGGAGCGGCCTCAAGTTCTCCAAGGGCTACAACCTGATCGAGCGCAACCTGTTCGAGCACTGCGACGGTGATCCGGAGGTCGTATCGGTCAAGTCGTCGAACAACCAGATCCGGTTCAACACGTTCCGCAGCAATGATGGCTCGCTCGTGTTCCGGCACGGCCATGAGTCAGAAGCGGTCGGCAACTTCTTCTTCGACAACAACGGCGGGATTCGCGTGTACGGCGACGATCACCGCATTCTCAACAACTACTTCGACAGCAATCGTGGCACCGGCTCGCGGACACCGATCGTGATCGGCAGCGGTACCGCACTCGACGACACGCCGACCTCCAGCAGCGGATACGACGCCTCCGAACGGGACGTGATCGCATTCAACACACTGGTCAACAACGCGAGTCAGATCGTGATCGGCACCTCGAGCAGCGACGCGATTGGCGCGATCGACTGCACGATCGCAGACAATCTCCTCGTCGGCGAGGGTACGTTCGCGCATGCCGTCCGACCGTTCAGTGGCTTCACCTGGTCGGCGAACCTGCTGTCGGGCACGGCCAGTAGCGGCGAGTTCCCCCAGACCGGAGCGATCCGCACCCAGGACCCGAAGCTCGTCACCAGCGGCGGCCTCATGCACCTGGCGAGCGACAGTCCGGCACGCGATGCGGCCGTCGGCAGCTATGTCAGCGATGACATCGACGGCTCACCGCGAACCGACAGCTTCGACATCGGTGCGGACGAGTACTCGGCCGAGCCGATCACCCGCCGTCCGCTGCTGCCCGGCGACGTCGGCCCGGCTGCCCCGTAGGTCCCGCGCGACCTGGCGCGCCCACTGAACGTGCGGGGACCGCCGCACGTTCGTGCGCGAGCGCGCGGTGGTGACGGCGGGCGTGTGGCACGCCTCCTGTAGATCGCGATCGCCTATGTGGCGTTCGATCGCTGACGCTGTGTGTCGCAGGCGCGTGTCCGGGCCACAAGGCTGCGCCAACACGGAAGACCTGCCGACGACGATCGGCCTCTTCGCGTGCGACGACACGCGCGCGCATCGGTGCCAGATGCGCGGCCTGGTCGCAGCGCGGCAGATGCGAGCGCCCCGTCGGGTCGACGCCTCGTGCATCGACCGTGAGAGGCACATGACCGACGGCCAGATCGTCGGTGGCGAATGATTCACATGAAAGGGATCGCGATGTCGAGGCTCGTCATGCCGGTGCTACTCACCGCGTGCTTCATGTTGTCGGCCTGCTCGGGCATCCCGGGCGAGGGCGAGGCCTGCACGGACACGTGCGCACGAGGACTCGCCTGCGTGCCCGACGTCGGCCGGGACTACGACAAGGCTGCCGATACCGACATCTGCGAACGACCTCACGCGATGTACGACCTCATCGCGTACGGCGAGCGCGGGGAGAACCGCCGTGTCGACGAAGCGCTCGACATGATCGACGGCAGCTTCCGGATGCCGCGCTTCGCCGATGACGCCGCATCGATGAAGACGAGCGCGTACAGCGCCGTGCTCGCCGATGGGACCGCGTTGACCTGCACCGGTATGGCGGGTGGCAAGGGCCACGACTGCCTGGTGCCGGAGTGGCAGGCCTACTACGGCACCGAGATCGCGCAGTACGATCGTTTCTACTTCTACGGGCTCCGGATGGTGAGCTCGCTGATCTATACGGCCTACTACTCGCCGGCAAGGCGGCTGCAAGCCCGCTATTACGAGCGCACGCACGAGTCGCTCGGCTCCGACGGCGTGAAGTGGCTCCGCCACGAGTCTCGGACCCTCGCGCTTGCCGTCCTGGATAGCTTCGTCGCGAACGGTCATCTCGCCTTCGCCCTCGAACGCATGCCTGCCTGTTACACCGGGTCGGGCGGCTATCAGAATCCGAACGCGGCGTGGTCCGCACAGCTCGCCGAGTGGGATCCGGCGACGCGGATCGAGGACGGGCGTCTCGTTCAGGCACAAGACGTGCCGGTGGACTGCACGGGCGAGATTCCAGCCACGTACTCCACGCTTCGCGATTCGCTCTGGTATCCGCACGCGGCGGGGTACCGAGCCATGGTGCTCGCGAACGCGTTCTACCTGTTTCGCGGCGTGCTGGCCGACGGTCAGCGCGAGGCATGGCTGCGCGTGATTCGCGAGACCGGCGATGCGCTCGCACTGCCGAGCTCGTACGAACCCGACCAGAACCACGGCATCACCGAGTCGGCGGCGCTCATCCAGCTCGCATCCGATTTCGCGACGCTGCTCCCCGCCGAGGTCACGAGCGCATGGATGAGGCTCGGGCGGTTTCGGCTCAACGACATGATGGTCGACACCGTGTTCTCGGATGGCGTGCAGGTCGAGCAGTCGCCGATGTACCACAACTACGAGCTCGTCCTGCTGATGCAGATTCTCGACTGGATGAACACGCGCGGTCTCGATCTCACCAGCGATATCGATCCGGCCGCACACATCGACTACGACACGCAAGAACCCGCGCCCGACGATCCCGACGTCAACGACCTCGACCCGTCGCCGGCGCTCGAGCCGCGGCAGCTGATCGATCGAATGGTGCGAGCGTCGATCCATATCGCGCAGCCGGACGGCTGGATCCCCTGGATCGGCTCGAGCGTCCCGCAACAGTATCGTGGCTACCAGGCAGACGTCGTCCGCCGGTATATCGACGAGGATCGCCCGTTCTCCGCGCAGCTCGAGTTCTTCGAGACCGCCGGCAAGGAAGGCACGGCCCCACCGAAGTCGGAGCGCCTCGTCGTATTCGAAGACTCGGGGTTCGTGACGATGCACTCGGCGTTCAAGCCCGACTTCGCCAAGCAGACGCATGTCGTCTTCAACGCCGGGCTGCCCTATCACAAGCACTCGCATCCCGATGCACTGGCCGTGCACCTGTTCGGCCCCGACACCACGCCAGACGCGGACACGGGGATGGCGTTGCTCGTCGATTCGGGGTGGTACTCGTACGAGTCCACCGGGACGTTCTTCTTCAAGAGCACGTTGGCGCTGCGCGCGTCGGCCACCTCGCGATCTGG
>DAIRFU010000001.1:20229-38110 GCA_036794935.1 Kofleriaceae bacterium
GCGCGATGCCGATCAAGCCCGATGGTCCGACGTTCACCGTCAACGTCGACGGCAAGAATCAGTGCGTCCGCGCTCCCCAGCACATGCGGTTCGATCCGTACACGGACGGTCCCCTGCTCGGCTGCGCCGAGCTCGCGCGCATGGATCCCGCGGCCGGTGCGGTCCGGCTCGGCCGGTCCCGTGAGGGCACGCTCGGTGACACGACCTGGCTCTATCAGTCTGCGCTTCACACGCTGTACCTCGGCGTGACGCATCGCCGGGCCGTGCTGCTGGTTGGCCGCGATGTCTTCGTCGTGGTCGATATCCTCGACAGCTCGGCGCCTCACACGTTCTCTCAGACCTGGCACCTCGCGCCGCGGATCCCGGCGCCCGACCTGCCTCCGGACGAGGGGGGGAGCTTTCATCTGACGTTCGCGCGAAGCGAAGACGATCCGGAGCCGCTCATGTCGCTGCACGAAGCGACGGAGGGCGCCGAGATGCGACTGCATTTCGGGGATGCTCCGATCGCCGGCGTCTTTGGCCAGGGCTGGTATTCGTCGCGCGAAGACAAGGCCGACCCGAACAGCGTCGTGGAGGTGCGCCGCGCCGGGGTCAGCAGCACCGCGTTCGCATCCGTCTTCTTGCTGGGCAAGCGGGCCGGCCAGCGTGCCGAGGTCACCCTTCGCCGTGAGGGCCTGACCTCGGCTGCGGTCACGATCGACCTCGACGACACCACGATCGCGCTCGATATCCAGAACCTCGGAGATGCCGGCCAGGAGACCGTCGATATCAGCTCTCCGTGACCGGCGTACCCGAGAGCGAGGCGGCTCGCAGCACACGCCAAACGCGGCGATAACGCGTCGTACCGCGGGCGGCGCCGTCACGGCGGCCCGAGCACGTCGCGCAGGTAGCTCTGCAGCATGCGGGCAAGCGTGCGGCGCACGCCGGCGTCGAGCGCGGGGCTGGGATCGCGGCCGATCGCGCCTGCCAGTGCCGGCTTGCTGAACGCGTACCCGGTCGCGGCGGCGGTCGCGGTCACGAGCGCGAGCTCGATCGTGTCGACCATCTCGCGCGTCGGCGCCGGCCGCATCGCGGTCGCGACCTGGTGCGCGATCACCGAGAGGCCGCGGTGCTGGAGCGCGAACGCGTGGATCCCGGCCTGGCGGTCACTCGCGGCCAGCCACGTCATCAGCCGCAGGTGCACCGGATCCTCGAGCGCCTGGAACAGCAGCGCGAGCAGCTCCTCCGGACGCTCGAGCGCGCCCGCCTCGCCGAGCCGCACGCGGATCTGGTCGCGCAGGGCCGCGAGCCGGCGCTCCAGCGTGGCCTGGACGAGCCCGGCGTAGGTGCCGAAGTAGTGGGTGATGAGCGCGTGGCTGACGCCCGCCTCGCGCGCGACGGCCTTGAGCCCGACCTCTCCCGGCGACAGCGTGGCGAACAGGGTCTCGGCCGCGTCGAGCAGGAGCTGGCGCGACACCTCGGGCGAGCGGCGCGTCCGCGCGACGCGGCGGGCGCGACGAGCGCCCCGGATCTCCCTGCGTGGTCGCGGCATTGGCTGATCCCCAGCGTCTCACACTATTTTCACGTTGACAATAAACACCGAGGCACTACTATCAGCGTGACAATAAGAGTCAACCATGATGACCCCCACCGATGATGTCGCCGACCTTCCGACCCTCGTGCGCTGGCGACGCGCACTCCTCGCGCTCGCGCGCGTGATGAAGAACCCCGAGGAGACCGACCAGGTCCTCGTGTTCACGAACCTCGCGAACGCGCGGCACCGCACCGAGCGCCTCGGCGTCTTCTTCGACGATCCCCGCGGCGCCCGACTGTTCAGCGAGCAGCGTGCGCTCGACTCGCGGACGATCGATCTCGATGCGCTCGCTCGGCTGCCCGCCGGCACGCTCGGCCACGCCTATGCGACGTTCATGCGCGCGCACGGCCTGACCCCCGACGTGTTCGACGGCCGCCCGGCCGACGTCCGCGACGATCGCGCCGCGTACGTGATGCAGCGCCTCCGCCAGAGCCACGACCTGTGGCATGTCGTGACCAACGCCGAGACCGATCCCGCCGGCGAGGTCGCGCTCCAGGCGTTCACGTACGCGCAGCTCCACGCGCCCGGTAGCGGCATCCTCGCCGCGCTCGGTACGCTGCGCAGCCTGCGCCACACGCGCGAGGTCGTGCGCGACGCCATCGAGCTGTACCGGCTCGGGCGGACTGCCGAGCCGCTCGCCCTGTTCGCGTGGGAGGACCACTGGACGACGCCGCTCGTCGAGGTCCGCCGCATGTTGAAGCTGCCCACCGATCCCCGCCTGATCGGCGGCTACACGGCGGATCTCCTTGCGGCTGCGTGAGCTGATACGCTTGCTGGGTGCAGAAGCCCAGGGTGAAGGCGCGCAAGCTGATCGTCCCCGTCGCGCTCGTCGTGTCCGTGGCCACCGCCGCGCTGACCGCCGCGACCACCGCCGTCACCGTCGCGAGCAGCGCCGGCTGCGGCGACGACGAGCCCATGCCCGTCGACGCCGGCGCGCCGGACACGCCGCTCGCTTGATGAGCCTTCTGCAGCCCGGTCGGGCTGCCTGATCACGAGCACCGCGGCATCGCCGCACAGCGTGCAGGCTTGGCGCACAGGTGCCGGCCCGCTTGGCGCGTGCGATACCCGAGCATGAGCCGCTCCGAGGACGAGCACGCTCCGCAACGCCACCGGTTACGCGTGCCCGCGGCACTCGCGGTCGCGTTCGTCGGCAGCGCCGCCGCGGTCAGCGTGTGGTACGGCGGCTGCGAGCCGGTGCCGCCCGATCCCTCGCCGGACGCCCGCACCCTCGTGATCCGCGACGACGCGAGCAGCGACGCGGATGCCGACGGGCCGCCCGATGCCACCGTCGACGCGGGTCCCCCTGCGCCTGATGCGGCGATCGATGCGCCCGTCGATGCGGCGCCCCCCGACACGCCGATGACTTGATGAGCCACGGCGGCCCGGTCGGGCCGCGAGCCATGCTAGACGAAGCGAGTGAGCGCGCGCTGGATCCGTTCGCAGCGAGCGGCCGTCGCCGAGGCCGGCGCCGATCTCTTGCTCGTCGGCCGCGACGGTAGCGTGCGCCGCCTCGCCGGTGACAGCGCCGAGCTCGCGCGCGAGGTCCTCGCGTTCTTCACGCGCGCCCACGACGAGGCCGCCCTGCTCGCCCACGTCGAGTCACTGGCCGGCCCGCTCGGCGAGCGCCGCTCGGTCGTGCTCGACCTGCTCGCGCTGCTCTCCGAGTCCGGCGCGCTCGAGGGCGTGCGTGACGAGCCGGCCCGCGATGGCTGCAACATCGTCGTCGGCGTGAGCGGCGCGATCGCGGCGAGCCACGCGCCGGCCCTGGTCGCCGCCCTGCAGCGGCGCGGCCACACGGTCGAGGTCGCGCTGACCGCGACCGCCGCGCGCTTCGTCGCGGCCGAGACACTCGCGGCGCAGCTCCAGCGCGAAGTCCACACCTCGCTGTGGCCGCGTGCCGCGCACGTGCCCGTGCCGCACGTCGCGCTCGCCCGGTGGGCGCAGCTCGTCGTGATCTACCCGGCGAGCGCGACCACGATCGCGCGGCTCGCCGCCGGCGACTTCTCCGATCTGGTCGCGGCGATCGCGCTGACCACCGATGCACCGGTCGTGATCGCACCGTCGATGAACCTCGCGATGCTCGAGGCGCCGGCCGTGCAGCGCAACCTCGCCGCGCTGCGCGACGACGGCGTCGTGATCGTCCACGGCGTGCCGTCGCAGGAGGTCGCCGACGCGCCCGGCGTGCGTGCGACGCTCGGTGGCGCGGCGCCGGCACCCGGCGAGGTCGCCGCGACGATCGATGCACTGCGGCGCGCCGGCATCGTGCGCCCCGCCGATCCGTGGCAGCGCGCGTACGAGCAGCGCCTCGTGCCCTGGGCGAGCGAGCACTGCGATACCGATCTCGCGGCAGCGCTCGCCGAGCACGCCCCGCCGCCGGGTCGCCTGCTCGATGTCGGCTGCGGCCTCGGCCAGGTCGCCCGTCACGCCGCCGTGGCCGGCTATCGCGTCGTCGCGACCGATCTCGCCGAGCCCGCACTCGCGATCGCGCGCGACGCGGCGGCGGCCGAGGGCCTCGAGATCGTCTGGCTGCGCGACGACATCTGCGCGAGCGCGCTCGTCGGGCCGTTCGACGTGATCGTCGATCGCGCGACGCTGCACGCCCTGCCTCGCCCGCGCGCGCACGCCTGGGCCGGCGCCGTGCGCAGGCTCGCCGGCCCCGGCGCGACGCTGATCGTCAAGGCGCACCGAGCCGGCGTGCCCGGCGCGACGGCTGGCTACTCCGCGGCCGACCTCGCCGCGCTGCTGCCGGACTTCACCGTCGTCGCCGAGCGCGACGCCGAGCTGCCCGGCATCGCCGACGCGACGCCGATCGCGTCGACGCTGGCCGTCCTGCGCCGGCGCGAGCCGCCTGTCAGCCGAGCTTAGTCATCGTAGGTTCCCCTCGGGGCGGCGCCGCGCTATCGCCGTGCCATGCGGTGCCTCGCGCTCGCGCTCCTTGTCGGCTGCACGGGCACGCCGGGCCCGGCGGTCATGCCCGATGCGCACGCTGCGGACGCGCCGGCCGACGCCACGCCGCGCCCGCTGCCCGAGCTCGCGGGCACCGATCAGGTCTGCAAGCTGCTCAGCGACCGGAACACCTCGGATCCGACGCCGAACGACGTCCAGCACCGCGCGAACGTGCTCGGCGCCGACCTCGGGATCCCGGTCGAGCACGGCGACACGCTCTACATCCTGTTCGGCGACACGATCGGTTACGCGGGAATCTGGGGTGCGCAGTCGCACCCCGATGCGGTCGGCTATGGCAGCGATCCGGCGGCCGCGATCGCCGCCGACCCGAGCCTGCTGTGCGCCGGGCTTCGCATCGTGTCGCTGCCGCCCGCGCAGAGCATCGGGCCGAGTGTCGACGCGTCGGTCGAGCGCGACTTCGCGGGTGCCGCGATGATCGCGCCGCCGGACCACGCGCTCGCCGAGTACATCCACAACCCGGCGGGCGGCAATGGCGGCCCGGAGTTCGCGAACCTGCCGGGTGACTTCGAGGTGCCCTCGGGCGCGTTCTCGGCGGGCGGCGCGCTCTACGTCTTCTACACCACCGTCGTCGCCCCGAACGACATCACGATGAAGGGCAGCTACCTGGCGCGCTGGGCATCGCCGTCGCCGGCCGCGATCCCGGCCTACGACATCCTGTACACGGTCGACGAGCGGTTCGACGACGACGGGCCGCTCGGCGGCGACTTCATCAACATCGCGGCCGCCGTGCACGGCGACTACCTCTACGCGTTCGGCACCGGCGCGTACCGCGCCAGCCCCGTGACCCTGGCGCGCAAGCGGCTCGACTCGCTCGACACGCCCGGGTTCGAGCTCGTCGGGCCGATCATCGCGACCGCAGGCTACGGCGAGACCTCGGTGCGCTACTTCGCGTCCATCGATCGGTGGATGTTCCTCGCCGAGGAGCTCACCCCGGGGACGAACCGCATCGTCGCGCGATTCGCGGACCGCCCCGAGGGACCGTGGAGTGACGCCATCGTGATCCACGACATGGCCGACCCGCAGTTCCAGGCAGCCTACTGCTGCGGCGCCGACCTCCAGTGCGACGGCAAGGAGCTGTTCCATTGCGACCGAACCGGCTTCTACGGCACGTACCTGTTCCCGGAGCTCGTGATGCACGACGACGGCAGCTTCACGGTGACGTACACGATGTCGAGCTTCGATCCGTACAACGTCGCGCTGTTCCAGGCGACGTTCCGCTGACGGCGTGGGCCGCCGGCAGAACCGCGCGGGAGGGCCCACGGCCGGGGCCGATCCGGCATAAGCTGCCGCGCGATGAGTCGTGTCGCGATCACGGGTGCAAGTGGGCTGCTCGGCGGCAACCTCGCCGCGGTCCTCGTCGCGGCGGGACACCAGGTCATCGCGACCCGGCGCGGCGCGACGAAGGCCGCCCACCTCGCCGATCTCGAGCTCGACTGGCGCGACGCGGACCTCGGCTCCAGCGATGCGCTCGCGGCCGCGTTCACCGGCGCCGACGTGGTGTTTCACTGCGCCGCCGCGGTGTCGGTCAAGCGCGAGGTCACCCGCGAGATGCGCGAGACGAACGTGACCGGGACGGCAAACGTGATCGAGGCGTGCGTCCGCGCCGGCGTGCGGCGGCTGGTCCACACCTCCTCGGTGGTCGCGATCGGACTGTCGACCGACGGCACGCCGTGCGACGAGACCGCGACCTGGAACTTCGACGAGCAAGGCCTGCTCGACGCCTACGCGATCACCAAGCACGAGGCGGAGGAGCTGGTGCACGCCGCACGCGACCGGCTCGATGCCGTGATCGTCAACCCGACTTACATGTTCGGCCCCCGCGATGCGCGGCCGTCGTCGGGCAAGCTGATCGTCGACGTCGTCAAGCGCAAGGTGCCGGGCTGGACCGACGGCTACAACAACTTCGTCGACGTCCGCGATGTCGCGCGCGGCATGGTCGCCGCGTGGATGAGCGGCCGGCGCGGCGAGCGCTACATCCTCGGCGGTCACGACATGACGTACCGCGCGGTCTTCGAGATGATCGCGCACGTCGCGGGCGTCAAGCCGCCGCGCTACCGCATCCCGCTACCGATCGCGCGCGTGGTCGGCCGGGCCGGCGACTTCATCGAGCGGCGCGGCCGCGAGCCGGTCGTCAACTCGACGCAGATCCGCTACGCGTACACCGATCGGTTCCGGTTCGCATCGCAGAAGGCGACCATGGAGCTCGGCTACACGTACGGCGCCCTCGAGCCGGCGATCGCCGACGCGATCACGTGGTTTTCCGCGAACGGCCTGCTCTAGCGAGGCTCGCGGGCCGTCAAGTACGTCTTGCCGCGCGTCATCAGCGCGCGGAAGCCCTCGAGATCCCCCGCGCGCACGACGGAGCGCAGCCGCTCCACCGCGTAGAGCAGCGCGGCGAGCGACTCGGTGCCGTAGTCGTTGAGCGTCTGGATCTCGAAGTAGAGATCCGGGTTCTCGTCGGCGACCTTCGCGGCGACGTCGAGCTGGGCGTCGAACGTCGTCGACGACAGCGTCGCGAGCTTCGGGGCGGCCTCGCCGCTCTCGGCGAGCGCGGTGAAGAACGCGATGTTCAGCGCGTGCGAGAGCCCGAGCACGTACGCGATCAGCCGATCGTGACTCTCGAGATCCATCTCGACGAGGGTCGCCATGGTCGGCTCGAACAGCGCACGCGCCGCGGCGGTCGCGGTGGGCACGCCGAGGTCGACGAAGATCACGTGACGGCCGCTGAGCAGCTCGGTGTCCGGGCCGAACATCGGGTGCACGCTGGTGACCTGGCCGCCGGCCGCGCGCAGCGCCGCGAGCCCCTCGCGCAGCGGGCTCTTGAGCGAGCCGACGTCGAACACGATCCCCTTCGGTGGCGCCTTCGCCATCTCGGTCAGGATCGCGGCGGTCGCCGGCATCGGTGCCGCGACCACGATCAGCTCGTGATCGAGGGTGAGCGTACGCCAGTCGCGGTGATACCGGATGTGATCGTGGCGCACGGCCGGCTCGCTCGGGTCGGCGCTATCGACGGTGAAGCCCTGCGCGGCGAGGTAGCGCACGAACCAGCCGCCCATGTGGCCCGAGCCGCCGATCACGAGCGCGCGCCGGCCGGTGCCCTCGCCGCTCGCCGCCACGGTGTCCTGCTCCTGAACCGTGAGCGAGCCACGGATCAGCGCGAGGACGAGCTGCTCGCCGAGCGTCGGCGAGAGCCCGTGCTCGACGGCCGCCGCGCGCGCACGCTCGACGACATCGCGCTCCTGGCGGAAGTCGCGGGTCGGGATGCCGGCGTCCCGCTTGATCTGCCCGATGCGCTGCGCGAGGGCCTGTCGCCTCGCGACCAGCGCGAGGATGTCGCGATCGATCTGGCCCAGCTCACTGCGCAGGGGGCCCAGTCTGGAGCGTACGTCTTCGGACATGCGCCCGAAGGTACACCTCAGCCGGCGATCCGGATCACCGGGTGCTGAGCCAGCTCGTGGTTACGAAACCGCTGGAGCGTGCGAAACCCTTCGTGGGCCGACATCACGATTCGATCGGCGATCGCCGGCCCGTCCGCGACGCGCTCCATCGCGAGCCCGAGCTCGCGCCACATCGCACCGACCTGGCCCGCGTAGCAGGACAGGTACGAGGACGCGACCGCCAGCTCGGCGCCGATGAACGTGGCGAGGTGGCCGCGGACCACCGCGCTCGCGAGCAGTGGCCGCTCGACGATGTACATCCAGCCGAGCGCGGCGGCCGGTCCGCGGAACGCCGGGATCGACAGGCACTGAGGTAGCTCGTTGACCTCGGCCATCGTCATCCCGAGCGCGATCAGATCGTGGACGACCAGGGCCGACTTCGCGCGCGCACGCACGTCGATGATCTCCTCGAGTCCGGGCGCCGACGCGAGTGACGCTTCGAGTGGAACCAGGAAGCTGTAGATGCGGCTCAAGAACGCGCGGTAGTCGAGCGCCGTGACGCCTGGCTTGAACAGGTAGCGGTCGACGTCCTGGTCCGCATCCGCGTGGTGTGGCCGGGTCTCCTCGTTCAGGCGGACCAGGAGATGGAGGTCGTCCATTGGCCGGGGCAGTACTGCAAGATACGTACGATTTGCCCGGTGACGCGGATCCGCACAGTTGCCGCGACCGGGTCCGCGCTCGGCAGCACAGCGAGCGTTTCCGCACGCGCGCGGGCGCACGGTAAGAGCGGGCTACGGTTTGCTCGCGGTGACGACCTTGGCGACGAGGTGAGCCTCTGTCCGCACGCTGGCGAAGCCGACCTCCTCGAGCAACGCGCCGAGATCGTCCTCGAGGTAGTCCTGATAGAACGGCTCGTGGAACTGCTTGGGGAAGCCGCGCAGCACCGGCGCGAGCTCGGGGCTCTCCGAGGTCTGCGCCGAGTCCTCGATCACGACGAGGCCGCCCGGCCGGGTGACACGCAGCATCTCGCGCACGACGTTGCGGCGCGCGTTGCGCGGCAGCTCGTGGAACATGTACGTGCTGGTCACGACGTCAAACGTATCGTCGGCCCACGGCAGCGCCTCGCCGTTCTCGACCGCGAGCGACAGCTCGGCGACGTGCTCGAGTCGCTTGCGCGCGAGCTTGATGTACGCCGGTGACATGTCCGCGCCGTGCAGCCGCATCGTCGGGTGCGCGATCGCGAGCTGGTGCAACGTACGGCCGGTGCCGCACCCGACGTCGAGGAGCTTCATCTTGTCGGCGCCGCCGCTCGCGCGCACGAGCTCGCTGATCGGCGGGATGATCTGGCGGCGCATCACGTCCGCGGTGCCGCGGAAGAGCAGCTCGACGCCGAGCTCGTAGACCTCCGCCGAGTGCTCGCTGAAGTAGCCGTCCGTCTGCCAGTGGAACGTGCGCCGGTAGTACGGCGGGAAGCGCTCCTTGTCGACCTTGGGGATGTCCTTGAAGTCGTTCGCGCGCATCCGGCGCACGACCCGGGGCGCGTCGCGGAGCAGCCGCGGGAGCTCGCGCAAGAACCGGCGCACCGGGAAGTCGAACAGCAGCTCGCGCGGGTAGAGCCCGGCCTCGACGTTCGCCAGATCGCGGCGGTGCAGCTCGCCGCGGCGGTGCTGCAAGCACTTCCAGACCGCGTGATCGAGCGTCGGCCGCGGGTTGCGCGTCACCAGCCGCGCCGCCTCTTCCATCACGGTCGCGTTGATCAAGAACGAGAGGTGCTGCGAGTGGTACGCGAGGCGGTCGATGCGCGACAACATCTCAGGACTCCTTGGGGCGTCTCCTACGGAGTAGCAGGACAGTGGCCACCAGCAAGCTTAGCATTGCCGAGGACCGGCCGTTGCCGGTGCCACAGCAGCTGTCGCCGGGTGGCTTGATCGTCGTGCCGCCGTCGGGAGTCGCGTCGCTGGCCGGCATCGCGAAGCACGCGAGCGGGCCCGTGCAGTCGACCGCGGTCGACGTGATGCCGAGCTGCGAGACCAGGCAGCACCACTGCGACGGCTGATCCATGTAGCGCTGCACGCACTCGTCCTCCTGCACCGTGCCCGCATCGCACGGCACCGGACCCTTGATGTCCTGATACTTGAGGACGCCGGTCCAGGTCGTCAGATCGGTCGTCTTCATGATCCCGTAGTCGTCGGACGGGATGTCGAGCTGCGGGCTCGCGTAGTTCTGCGTGCACGCCCACACCTCGCCCGTCGAGCTCTGATACAGGCAGCCGATGTGCGGCGCGTTGGTCAGCTCCGTCCAGGTCGCATCGCAGTTGGGCGACGTCCACGCGCCGAGCTCGCGGGTGCCGGCGACGCACGAGCCGTCCTTGCGGGCGAGGAACGCGAGGCCGAAGTTCGAGCTCTTCGACAGGATCTTCGTCCAGCTCTGGCCGGCATTGGTCGACTTGTAGATGCTGTCACCGACCGTGCCGGTCTCGAACGTGACCTTTGCGTAGACCGTCTGGGCGTCGGTCGAATCGATGCCGACGATCTCGATCGTCGAGTTCGGCGACACCGTGTCGATGCCGTCCATGGTCATCGCGGTGTAGCTGGTACCGCCGTTGGCGCTCGTGAAGAGCAGGAACACCTTGGGGTTGTTGCCGTCGAGCCGGTAGCCGGTCGCGTAGACGCGGCTCGCGTCCGATGGCGCGACCGCGAGCGAGGACCACCAGTCACCCGGCTGGCCCGGATTCGCGGAGACGTCGAACAGCTGGCCGTCGTTCGTCGACTTGTAGATCTTGCCGTCGGCCTGATCGGCGGCGGCGTAGTAGACCGCGCCATCCTTCGCGCTCTGCTCGACCTTCGATACGAACGTCATGCCGGGCGGCGTCGCGACGAACGAGCAGCCGTCGCGCATCACCTTGAGCCCATCGAACGTGGTCGCGAAGATCGCGCCCGTGTCCGAGTACACGTAATCGGGATCGTACATCCCGCCGTAGCCGATCGTGCGCTCGCACATCCAGTGCCACGTCGCGCCACCGTCGTCGGTGATCACGGCGCCGAACGTCATGCCGGCGACGATGTGCTGGTCGTTGCCGCGCTGGAAGTTGATGGTCGACGTGTAGGGGTCGCGGCCGTTGGCGCTGGCGGTGACCGCGAGCCCGGCGACCAGGAGCCCGGCGAGGACGATACGCATGAGCCGAGGGTATCGCGCGGCGGCGGTCCCTGTCCTGTGGGCTAGCTCACCGTCGCTGACTCTACGCGAGCCCGATTTCTCGGAGCCTCTGCTCGAGATAGGCACCCGCGGTGATGCTCGGATACCTCGGTGCGTCACCCGTCCGCGCGACACAGCTCGGCAGTGGCGTCAGGTCGACATCGAGGCGGGCGTGGATGAAGCACGGGATCGAGAACCGCTCGCTGGCCGCGTCGGCCGGGTTGACCACGCGGTGCGTGGTGCTCCGGTAGAGGCCATTTGTCACATTCTGCAGCATGTCGCCGGCGTCGACGACGATGGTGTCGAAGCCGGTGTGCACGGGCATCCAGGTGCCATCGCGGCGGAGCAGCTCCAGCCCCTCGGCGGTCGCGCCCGAGAGCAGCGTGATGAGGTTGATGTCCTCGTGCGCGGCCGAGCGGACCGCACCGGGCGGCACGTCCTTGCCCACCGGCGGGTAGTAGAGCACGCGCACGATCGTGTCGCTTCCCTGCGCCATCGCGGCGAACCGGTCCGCCGGCTCGTCGAGGTACGCGGCGCACGCCTGGAGCAGCACCTGGCCGAGCGCGTCGAGCCGCTCGTAGAGATCGGTGAACGTCGGCGCGAACGCGGGCACCTCGCCGACCGCGACGTTGCCGCCGTACTGCGGGTGCGACCAGCCGGGCCGGCCGAGCTGCCAGAACTCCTTGAGGTCGGCGGCGCTGGCATCGCGCGCATGCTCCTTGCCCATCCCGGTGTAGCCGCGCTGGCCGCGCTTCGCCGGATCGTGATACCGCGCCTTCACGGCGGCGGGCAGGTGAAACAGCGCGCGCGCGGCGGCGTACGCGTCCGACATCAGCGCGTCGGGCACGCGGTGGTTTCTCACCGCGAAGAAGCCGATGTCGGCGAGCGACTCGCCGACGGTGGTGATGAATCGCTGCCGTGCCACACCGCCCTCGTGCCAATCCCCCAGGTCGACAACCGGGATGTTCTGCGAGGTCATGTCGCCGCAGTATCGCCCAGTTTCTGGCGGGCGACACGCGCGATCGCGGCGAGCCGGCGCGCGTCGAGCGCGAGCTTGTCAGCGCGGCGCAGCTTCTTCACCGCGTGCTCGATCCGCAGCGCGATCCGCTTGTCGCGGCACCGCTGCTGGGCGACGAGCGCGAGCGGCCCCCGGCCCCGCGTGTACTTCGCGCCCTTGCCCGCGGCGTGGGCCGCGAGGCGCGCCGGCAGGTCATTCGTGATCCCGCAGTAGAGCGTGCCGTCCGCGCAGCGCACGAGATAGACGGTCCACACGCGCGCAGCTTCCTAGCCGACCTTGTGCTGGATCTCCGGCGGCGCGGCGAAGAAGCGGTTGCGCTTGGGATCGTTGAAGCGTTTGTAGTCGATCAGCCACGGCGTCACCGACGCGCCGCCACCCTCGACGGTGATCGTCGCCGCCATCGGCGTCACCGCGCGGTAGCTCGAGTCGGCCGGCAGGTCGTTGTTCTCGGCGCCGCCCGCGGAGAACAGCGAGAGCAGCGACGCGACCTCGCCGTACATCGTCTTGAAACCGGCGTCGATCTTCTCGTGGCCGCGCACCATCATCGAGCAGCCGAGCCGCGCCATGAATGCCTCGAACTGCTTCTTGCCGAACGGGAACCGCGCGTTCTGCGCCTGGAGGTCGTCGGGGATGTGGTCGGCCGTCGACGGATCGCTCCACAGCATCTGGAACCGCAGATCCGGATCGTTGAGCGCCGCCATGTCGGTCAGCTTCGCCTTGATGTCGGCGTCGCGCGGGATGCCGGCGTGCACGAACATGAGATCATCGAAGAACAGCATGTTCGGCAGCTCCTCGAACATCTTCATGTACTCCTGGAACACCTCGCCGGGGACCAGACCGATCAGCGTGTTGATCGCCTCGGCCGGCTTGACGCCACCGTAGATGCGGCCGCGGTACTCGATGTAGTACTCGTGGTTGCCGCGGAGCGGGAACACGTGCTCGGGCGCGGCGAGATACAGCTGCATCACCGTCCGCAGCACGCCGTTGTAGCTGAACATGCCGCGATCGATGTAGTCGCCGAGCAGGATCAGCTTGGGCTCGGGCTTGCTCGGATCGAGCTTCCACGCCTCGAGCTTCGCGAAGAAGTCGGCCTGCAGCACGGCGGCCTTGAGGCAGCTGTAGCAGCCGTGCAGATCGCCGAGCACGGTCAGCTCGTACCGGCGATCCGCGCGCCCGGGGTGAACGTAGACGTGACCGTCGAGGAACGGCGCCTGGCCGGCGAAGTCGGCGACCGTCTGCTTGCCGGCGAGCTTGCCGGTGCCGGCCGCGCGGTGCTCGGCGAGCTTCGCGCTGAACTGGTGCAGGAGATCGAGATCCGCCTGGATCTGCGGCCGGATGCGCTCGGGGTCGCCCGCGTAGTGGTGCTCGAAGCGCTGGAAGAACGGGTGATCGTCGACGCGCGCCTGCGGCACCGTCGTCGAGGTTGCGATCGCGACCTGCCGGGTCGGCACGACCTCGATGTCGCGATCCGAGAGAGGCTCGACATTGACGTCGAGCAGTGCCTCGATCTCCTCGCGGAACTTCTTCTCCGCCGGATGAACGGAGCCATCCGCGTAGATCAGCTCGTCGATCGTCGACAGCAGCTCCTGCTGGTTGTCGCGGTCGAAGCTCTGGAAGATCTCGTAGCTGCGCAGCTTGAGCTTGCTGTAGACGAACTTCTCGACGTCCTCGCCGTCGGCGACCGCCTCGTCGAACAGGCCGTGCACGTTGCGATCGATCTGCTCGAACACCTCGTGGAAGTGCGTGGTGAACTTGTTGACGACCTCGTCGCGCGTCTTGTCGTCGGCATCGGGCAGCGCGAGCTGCGCGCGCGCGGTGACCAGCTGACGGATATAGATGCGGACGAAGGTCTTCTCGGTGAAGTCGAAGTTCCCGTCGATGTACCCGAACGCGGTCAGGTAGAAGATGATCGCGTTCATCTGCTGTTCGGCGATGTTCGGGTCCCGGCTGAACGTGAGCATTCAACTTGGAGCTTGCCTCGATCACGCACGCCGCTCCAGGCTGCGTTATGATTATTTGGTGAGACTCGGGGTGCTTGCAGCGGTGCTGGTCTGGCCGGCGCTGGTCGATGCCCGTCCGGGCGATCGGCTGGAGTTGACCGGGTTCATCGGCGTCGAGGACTTCAGCGATGATATCGGGCTCGGCGGCGCACTCGCGCCCGAGCAGCGGCCGCAGACCGCGCCGACGTTCGGTGGCCGGCTGACATACATCGCACTGCAGACGCCCGGTGACCTCCACCTCGATGTCGGCGGCGAGGCCGAGCTGTCGTTCACGCCCGCGTGGACCGGCTACGGGTTCGAGACCGCGCGGCCATCGTACTTCGCACCCGTGTTCGGCTACCGCGCAAATCTATTGCTCCGGCTCGGCGGCGGCGCGTTCCAGCCGCACGTGCTCGCCGGCGTCGGCGGCGCGACCGTCACGTCCGCCTCGCCGCTGATGGCGAAGGAGACCGATCCGGTGTTCGCCTGGGGTGTCGGCGCCGCGCTGGGGATGGGCAACGGCTGGCAGGTGCGCCTCGACGGCCGCCAGCTCGTGATGGAGTCGATGGACGGCGGCACCAGCTCGAGCTACGAGCTCCTCGTCGCGATCGGCGTCAACTTCGGCGCCTACTCCCGCCGCCACGCGCCCGCCGCACACGTCGAGGTCGTCGCCCAGCCGACGCCGCCTCCGGAGCCCGACCGCGACCGCGACGGCGACGGCGTCATCGATCGCCTCGATGCGTGCCCACTCCAGGCGGAGGTCGTCAACGGCGTCGACGATGAGGACGGCTGCCCCGAGCCCGATCCCGACGGCGACAAGCTCGTCGGCGCCGTCGATCGCTGCCCCGATCGCGCCGAGGACCTCGATCAGTTCGAGGACGAGGACGGCTGCCCCGACGACGACAACGACAAGGACACGTTCGACGACGCGCGCGACGCCTGCCCGAACGAGCCGGAGACCATCAACGGCATCACCGACCAGGACGGCTGCCCGGATCAGATTCCGGCCGCGATCCTCGACGCGCTCGCGAGCGCGAGCCAGGTCACGTTCGAACGCAACCGGCCGCGGCTGTCCGCGAAGGGCAAGGCCGCGCTCGACAAGACGCTCGTCGCGCTGCTCGAGAACCCGCGAGTCAAGATCGTGATCACCGCGCGCCCCGAGCGCGCCGGCGACAAGGACGCCGAGCTCGCGAAGAAGCGCGCCAACACCGTCAAGTGGTACCTCGTCGAGCAAGGCGTCGCGCAGGGCGCGGTCGCGACCGCCGTCGGCAAGATCGCCGACAAGAAGGGGCCCGTGCTCGCGATCACCATCGCGCCCTGAGCCGCGTGCGCGCGCTGCTGGCCAGGCTGCTCGAAGCACCGCTCGCGATCCGCGATGTCCCCGCCGAGCCGCGCGATGCGATCGTCGTGCTCGGCGCTCCACTCGGGCCGGGCGGCGCGCTGACACCGATCCTCGCCGAGCGAGTCGCCGCCGCGGCGGCGCTGTATCGCGCCGGTGGCGCACCGATCGTCGTCGCCAGTGGAGGCAGGACCCACGGCGCCCCTCGTGCCGAGGCGACCGCGCTCGCCGAGGCGCTGCGCGCCGCGGGCATCACCGAGGTCCTCGTCGAGGATCGGTCGCAGTCGACGAGCGAGAACGCGCGCTTCGTGGCCGCGCTGCTCGCGACCCGCGATGCGCGGACCGTGTGGATCGTGACGCAGCCATTTCACGGCAAGCGCGCGGCGCTGCTGTTTCGCCGGGCCGGCCTCGAGCCGCGCGTGTGGCACATCGCGGAGAGCGTGCAGTACCGCGATCGAGCGCGGGCGCTGCGCTGGCTCGTCCGCGAGTACGGCTCGTGGGCGCTGCTCGCGCTACGGCACCGGCGCTGACGTCGGCGGGCGGGCTGATCACCCGCAGGTGGTCACGGCGCGTCGACGCGGCCGGGCATGTCGGCGACGACGTACGCGAGCACGGCGGTGACCGCCACCATGTCCGCGAGGTCCTGCGGATCGACCTTGTCGAGCGTGTCGGCGTTCGTGTGGTGATAGTCGAAGTAGTGCTCGCCGGCGACCTCGAGGCCGACCTGCGGCACACCGGCCGGCTGCATCGGCTCGATGTCGGTGCCGGCGTACCCGGTGGTCACCCGCATCGGGCCGAGCGGCGCGAGCAGCGTCCCGATGTCGGCGAGGCGTGCCTCCATGCGCGCCTGCGCCGCCGGATCCTGGTGGACGATGCCAAAGCCGCGCGGCGCGAAGCCGCCGCTGTCCGACTCGAGTGCGAGCACCGTCTTGGCGAGCTCCGCCTGGTGCTGCTCGGCATAGCCGAGGCCACCACGCACGCCGTTCTCCTCGTTCGTGAACAGCACGACGCGGATCGTGCGGCGCGGCGCGAGGCCGAGCCGCTTGATGAGCTCGAGCGCCTGCATCATCACGACGCAGCCGGCACCATCGTCGTGCGCGCCCTGGCCGACGTCCCACGAGTCGATGTGGCCGCCGATCACGACCACCTCGTCGGGCTTGTCGCTACCGCGCAGCTCGCCGATCACGTTCGCCGACGGAGCGTCGGGGAGCTGCTGCGGCTCGAGGCGGAGCTGGACCGTCACCTTGCCGCCGCGCGCGAGCCGATCGAGCAGCTCGGCATCCTCGATCGACACCGACGCGGTCGGGATCTTCGGCTGGTCCTTCGCGTAGTTCATCGAGCCGGTGTGCGGTGTCGAGAGGCTCTTCGCGGTCACCGAACGGACGAGCGCGGCGAGCGCGCCGTACTTCGCCGCTCGCGAGGCGCCCATCCAGCGATAGGCGACGGTCTGGCCGTACCCCGAGCCGTGCTCCTCGGTCCACGCCGGCATCGCCACGTTGTAGACGACGATCGCGCCCTTGACCTGGTCCGCCTTGGCCTCGAGCTCCTTCCAGTCGTGGACGACGACGACCGGGGCGGTGATGCCACCCTTCGGTGTCGCGACGCTGCCGCCCAGCGTCGACAGATGGAGCGCGTGGTGGCTCGGTGCCGTGATCGCCCCCTGCTCCACGCCGCGCACCCAGTGCGGCACCATCACCTTCTCGGTGCGCACGACGAGGCCGGCGTCCTTCATCGTCTGCGCGGCCCACGCGATCGCCTGATCCAGCTCGGGCGAACCGGCGAGCCGGTGGCCGATGCGGTCGGTGAGCTGCGCGAGCTTGGTGTACGCACCGTGGTCGGCACGCGCCGCGGCGAGGATCTTCGCGGCGACCTGGCGATAGCGCTTCGCGATCGGAGGCGCTGGGGGAGCGGGAGGCGCGCCGCTCTTGTACGAAGACGTGTCGTTGACCCACGCGGGGGTCGGGGCCTGCCACGCCTGACTGGCGCAGCCGGCGAGCGCGAGCGACAGCGCGAGCACTCTCACGACGACGACTCTACACGGTCGAGCGTCGTCGGCGCCGCGACCGGCGGAGCGGTGACGCCACGTCCGGCAATCTCCACTAACAGCGCGATGACCGCGACGAGGCGCTCGGGACTCGCCGCACGCCCGAGCGCGAGATCCGACAGCGGCATCGGGTGATCGAGCGGCGCGCCGCGACCCGGATAGACGCGGTAGCGCAGGCCGTCGCGCTCCCAGTACGCGAGCCAACCGTCGAGCGTGGCGATGACGCGCGCGCGCAGGCCGTCATCGAGCAGCTTGTCGAGCGCGACGCGGCTGCCGCGCGCCTTGAACCGCTCGTCGAACGCCGCGTCGTGCGTCTTGAACAGCAGCGCCGCCGGCGAGCCGCCCGGATTGACGCCGAGCGCGCGCGACGGGATCGCCCACAAGGTCAG
>DAIRFU010000501.1:0-5385 GCA_036794935.1 Kofleriaceae bacterium
GCCGGGAATCTTGCGGATCGAGAGCTGGAACAGGAGCTTGGCGAACGGCAGCTCGCCCTCGCGGATGTACCCCTGCGCGAACTCGTCGCCGTGGACCATGAAATCCGTCGAGGCCGGCATCGCGCCGATGTCGACGGCGTCGTAGCCATACGGCGAGCGATCGTCACGGTACTTGACGAAGTGTTTCGCCGTGCCGGTGTAGATCGCGCCGCCGACCAGCCGCGCCAGTCGCGCCGCGCGATCGGCCGCGTACGACGACACCGCGGGGATCTGGATGACGATCTCGCGGCTACCGAGTGCGGTCTTGGCCTTGGTCAGCGTCAGGTTGGCCATCAGCTCGTCGAGCGAGGCCTCGGCCGAGTACAGCCGAAGCCAGCTCACCGCGCCCTCGAGCGTCGGGAACGTCATCAGGCAGGAGCGGCCGAGCAGGATGCCGCGCGGATCCGGCGCGACCCCCGGCGTGAAGAACCGCATCTGGCCTTGCGCGACGTGCTCGAGCGCCATCGCGGAAGAGCCTAGCACGCAGCTACTTGGCGAGCGTGATGTCGACGCGGCGATCCTTGGCCCAGCCGGACTCGTCGGTGCCCGTCGCATCGATCGAGCCACGCGTCGTGACGCCGAGCTGCGGCTGACCGACGCCGAGCCGCTGCAGGTACGTGCTGACGCTCGACGCGCGGCGCGAGCCGAGGCCGAGGTTGTACTCGCTGGTGCCGCGCGGATCGGCGCGCCCGATCAGCTCGACCGAGCGACCCTTGAGCGCGCCGGTCATCAGGCACGTCGCCAGCTGATCGAGCACCGCGCGATCATCGGGGTGCAGCTCTTCCTTGTTGTAGTCGAACGTCGGAGCGGCGGTGTCGCCGGCCGCCACCTTGATGTTGCACATCTGCACGATGTCCCCGGACAGGGCGAGGTTCGGGCTGACCTGCTGATCGCCGGTCACCTTCTCCATGGTCTTGTCGTCACCGGCCGTGGCCGTCGGCGCGGGCGCCGGTGCGGGCTTTTGCACCTTCTTGTCCTTCGAACAGCCGATAGCAGCGACCAGCACCAAAGCGAACATCGTGATCTTCATGGCATCCTCCGGTTGATGGTGACTGCATTATCACGCATCGCGCTCGCGATCCTTCTCTTTGCCGCATGCGGTAAGGGCGGCAACAAGAACAACGCGAAGCATGACGCGGGACTTACAGCGCCCGTCGCCACGCCGATCTCGCTGCCGGTGCTCGGCGTCGACAAGATCACGCGGTTTTCATTCATCTACGGCGGCGGCGCGCCGGCATACAAGAAGGCAAGCGACGCGGCCGAGAAGAAGGACTGGCCAGAGGTTCGCAAGCAGGCGGAGGCCGCGCTCGCCAAGGATCCGGATCACCTCGATGCCCACCGCCTGCTCGCGATCGCGCTCGCGCAGACCGGCGAGCCGGCCGCCGCCGTCGATCACCTGGTCGCCGGCCTGGCCGCCGACTACTACAAGTACGGCAAGGACCTCGCCGGCGACGCCGATCTGAAGGAGTTCTTCACGACCCAGCATGGCCAGGCGCTGATCCAGCTCGCTGCCCAGATCCAGGGCGAGTACGCGAAGCGGATCCAGAGCGGGCTGTGGCTGGTCGGCCGGCGCAAGGCGTTCCGGTGGCCGAATCGGTCGGGCGTGCAGCCGGCCACGAGTCGCGGCGAGCTGTACGCCTACGATCGAGATGCGAAGCGCTACCTGCGCCTGACCCACACGAACGATCAGGTCGCCGGCTTCGTGCGCTCGACCAAGGGCGACGAGGTCGCCGTGATCGGCTTCGACCGCATCGACCGCGACAAGGACAGGAGCGATGCGCCGCCGCTGCTCGCGCGCGCGTGGCTGCGTACGTTCGATACGACGACCTGGCAGCCGGTGACGCCGAAGATCACGCTGCCGTCGGCGCGTGCGGTGGCCGTGGCCTATCGCGAGGGCGATCAGCTGCTCGTCGCGACGGCGCCGGCGGCGGGCCGGTGGGGGCTCGGTGCGTGGACGGTGTCGTCGGTCGATCGCGCGAGCGGCAAGCTGACGAAGGTAGACTCCGCGATCGGTGCGCCGCGCATCGAGCTCACACTCGACGAGGGCCGCATCGTGCCGGGCAGCGCGATCGAGGGCGTGAACGCGGCGTGGCAGGGCGATCCGCCACGCGCGCCGGCACTCGAGGTCGGCAAGGGCGTGCCGGCGATCCAGGTGCCGGAGTCGGGACAGGCGGCGATGGAGACCGTCGCGGTGGCTCCCGGCGGCGGCTTCGTCGCGTTCGCGACCGCGGTCGATCCGTGTGCGGCCGACACCGCGCCGTCGCTCTATGTCGCCACCGCCGCGACCGGCGCGCTCAGGCACTTGCTCACCGCGAAGAGCCGCTTCGCGACGCGCTGGCTCGACGCGACGACGCTCGCGTACGAGGACGGTGAAGGTGCGATCCGGCTGTGGGATGCGACCACCCAGCGCCAGGTGCTGGCGCTCGACAACCGGCCCGGACTCGCACTCGAGGTGCTCTCGCTCGCCGATGCACCGCTCTGCAAGCAGGCGCCGCCGAGCGCCGAGGCCGCGGGGGATGGCGACGAGCCGCCGCTGCCGCCGGAAGAGACTCCGGAGGGCGAACCCGTGACCAAGCCGCAGTAGGATGTCTGCATGCGCATCTACCTGGTGAGGCACGGCGACGCCGTCGCCGAGGAGGACGCGGGCAGCGATCGCGATCGCTGGCTATCGCCACGTGGCCGCGAGGCCGTCCGGATCCTGGCCCGCCTGTTGCGCGAGCAGAACCTCAGCCTCGATACGATCGTGTGCTCGCCGCTGCCGCGCGCGGTGCAGACCGCCGAGCTGCTCGCCAGCGGGCTCGACCACATCGGCGCGATCGCGTCGTGGCGCTGCCTGGAGCCATCGGCGATGCCACGGATCGCCGCGGGTCGGCTGGCGATGACCGGCGCGTCGGTCGTGGTGGTCGGCCACGAGCCGTCGCTCTCGAGCCTCGGTGCGTTCCTGATCGGCCGGCCTGGCTTCCCACCCTTTCGTACCGCGCAGTGCTTCGCGCTCGAGGACGGCAAGCCGACGTTCACCGCGCGCGCCGATATCGATCAGGTCCAGCCCTACTTCATCGAGTAATTCGCGTCGACTACCCGGCCGCAGCCCGGCGATGGGTACACGAGCGGTAGATGCGGTCGATGCCGGACGCATGCGTTCGATCCAGACGGTCGTAGGTTCTCTGATCATGGTTGCAGCGGGGCTCGCGGGGTGCGGAGATGGTGGCGAGCCACCTCCCGATGCCGCGGCTCCCGTGACCCTCTCCGGCACGGTCTCCGGGCTCGTCGGCACCGGCCTCGTGCTGCAGAACCACGGCGGCAACGACCTCGCGATCGCCGCCGATGGCGCGTTCGCGTTCGCGACGCCGGTCCCGGCCGGTACGGAGTACGCGATCACGGTCGCGAAGCAACCGAGCGCGCCGACCCAGACCTGCATCGTCGCGAACGGGACGGGGACGACAGCGTCCGGCGGCGTGGTCGATATCACGGTGACCTGCACGATCTCGACGTTCACGGTCGGCGGCACGGTCACCGGGCTCTCCGGCAGCGGGCTGGTGCTCGAGAACAACGGCACCGACGACCTCGCGATCGCGGCGGACGGCACGTTCGCGTTCGAGACCGCGCTCGAGAGCGGGACCGCGTTCGCGGTCACCATCGCGAGCCAGCCGTCGGGCCCGAGCCAGACGTGCACCGTCGCCGGCGGCGCAGGCATGATCGGCGGCGGCGACGTCACGACCATCGTCATCAACTGCGCCGTCGACCGCTTCACGGTCGGCGGAATCGTATCGGGGCTCGTCGGCTCCGCGGTGCTCCAGAACAGCGGCGGCGACGACATCACGGTGACCGCGAACGGCAGCTTCGCGT
This sequence comes from Kofleriaceae bacterium, assembly GCA_036794935.1. Taxonomy (GTDB): domain Bacteria; phylum Myxococcota_A; class Polyangia; order Haliangiales; family Haliangiaceae; genus JABFXX01. The sequence continues at coordinate 3,886 of DAIRFU010000501.1, forward strand.
TCCCGACGACGGTCGCCAGCGGCGCGGCGTACGCGGTGACGGTCTCCGCGCAGCCGACCGTGCCGAGCCAGACCTGCCTCGTGACCTCGGGCGCGGGCACCGTCGGCGGTGGCGACGTGACGACCGTGCGCGTCGACTGCACGACGAACACGTTCGCGATCGGCGGCACGGTGACCGGGCTCGCCGGCAGCGGGCTCGTGCTCCAGAACAACGCCGGCGAGACGCTGGCGGTCAGCGCCGCCGGCAGCTTCGTGTTCCCGACGCCGGTCGCCAGCGGGGAGACCTACGCGGTCACCGTGATGGCGCAGCCGTCCGCGCCGACGCAGGTGTGTACGGTCGCGGCGGGCTCCGGCTCGATCGACGGTGCGCCGATCACCGACATCGCGGTGACCTGCACGACCAGCACGTTCGCGGTCGGCGGCACGGTGAGCGGACTCGCCGGCAGCGGCCTCGTGCTGCAGCAGGCTGGCGGCGACGACCTCGGGATCAGCGCGGACGGCACGTTCACGTTCACGACGCCGGTCGCGAGCGGCGAGGCCTTCGCGGTCACGGTGAAGACGCAGCCGTCGGGCCCGTCGCAGACCTGCACGGTCTCCGGCGGCACCGGCACGATCGGCGCGGGGCCGGTCACCAGCGTCGCGATCGACTGCGCGATCGATCACTTCACGGTCGGCGGCACGATCGCGGGCCTCGCGGCCACGGTGGTGCTCCAGAACAGCGCCGGCGATGACCTCTCGGTCACCGCGAACGGCACGTTCGCGTTCGCGACGCCGGTCGCGAGCGGTGAGGCGTACGCGGTCACGGTCAAGACCCAGCCGTCGAGTCCAACGCAGGTGTGCACGGTGAGCAGCGGCAGCGGGTCGGTGGGCGGCGGCGATGTCACCGACGTACAGATCGTGTGCGTCACCCAGCAGTTCTCGATCGGCGGCACGGTGAGCGGGCTCGCCGGCACCGGCCTCGTGATCCGCGACAACGGCGGCGACGATGTGGCGGTCAACGCCGATGGCACGTTCACGTTCCCGACGCCGGTCGCCAGCGGCGCGGCGTACGCGATCACGGTGGCGGCGCAGCCGACCCACCTGTCGCAGACGTGCACGGTCGCCAGCGCGACCGGCGTCGTCGGCGGCTCGCCGATCTCCGACGTCCAGATCACCTGCACGACCAACACGTACGCGATCGGCGGCACCGTGAGCGGCCTCGCCGGCACCGGCCTGGTGCTGCGCAACAACGGTACCGAGGATGTCTCGATCACGGCGAACGGCACGTTCGAGCTCGCGGGCCCGATCGCGAGCGGCGGCAGCTACGCGATCGCCGTGCTCGCGCAGCCGAGCGGCCCGACGCAGAGCTGCGTGGTATCTGCAGGCAGCGGCACGGTGACCGACGCCGACGTCACGTCGGTGGTCGTCACGTGCACGACGAGCACGTTCACGGTCGGCGGCACGGTCAGCGGCCTCGTCGGCACGGGGCTGGTGCTCCAGACCCATGCCGGTGACGATCTGG
>DAIRFU010000502.1:0-5370 GCA_036794935.1 Kofleriaceae bacterium
TTGCCGATCGTCCACTCACCGTGCTTCGACGTGCTGTGCTTCGCGATCGCCTCGGTGATGCGTTTCAGCAGCGTCTCGGCGGCGACCTCGGTCGGGTCCGCTTTCTTATCGCCGGCCCCTGCCTGCGTACCGGCCGTCACCGGATCGGTGCCAGCCTTGTCGGGCGCGCCGACGCCGAGTGCTCCGTGCTCGAGCATGTTCGCGATCGGCCTGCACGAGAGCATCCGATGGTTCCCGCCCTGCGTCGCCAGCATGCGGACGATGACATCCTGGCGCTCGGCCGCGACCACATGGGTCATCTCGAGCGCGCCGTGCTCGGCGCACTTGCCGTGCTCGATGTACTGCTTGAATGCGGCCGTCTTCGGCGCCTTCGCGACCCACTTCTTGCCGTCCGGCGACAGCGGCGCGTAATGGCCGAGCAGGTCGCGCGTGTTGTACTTCACGTCCCCGCCGTGCATCAGGTCGTCGAGCGCAGTCCCGAGCGCCTGCAGGTGTACGCGGTCGCGAGACTGCTCGCTCATCGCTCCGAGCAGTGCCTTCGCATACGGCTCGCGCTCGACATCGCCGGACAGGGCCGTGACCAGGAGCTCCCTGTTGTCGGGGACGACCGCCGCTGCCCCGGTCTCCGTCATCCCGTTCTGCGCGGCTTCCGCGAGCAGCTCGTATGCCTTGCGGCGAAACAGATCCGGCGTGAACGCGCGATCAAACGGCTCGCCGACATCGAACAGTCCGCGACCGGCCTTCTTCCACCGCTCCGTGATCCAACGCGCCGCATTGGCCGCACGCGCGCGACGAGCTTCCTGCTCGGCGTCGACATTGGTGGCCGTAGACGCAGCGATGCCGTTGGTCTTGGCAGACGCAGGACCCCGCTGAACAACCTCCACGACGCGCGTGCTGGACATGGCTGGTGCCCTGGTCACTATCCTACGAAACCAGCGGCCGGTTCCTTCCGAGCATACGCCGTGGCATGCTGGCGAGGCGTGCCGACAGCCAGGGAAATCGCTGTGTTGGCCGCCTGCGAACGCCTGATTCGCGCGTGGCCGGTGGCGGCACGGATCGCGTTTCGCGACGCCGTTCTCGCGGACGTCTCCACGTTCTCTGCGGGCGACTGGGACCGTGCCGGCGTCCAGATCGCGGCGGAGATCTTCGTCGAACGGTGGCGCCGAGGCCTGAGCTGGCCGCCGAGTGCCACCGAGCTGGTACCGGCGCCGGAGCTGCCGGCGCCCGGCATCGATCAGGCAGAGGTCATCGCGTTGGCCGGCCGCATCCGCGCATTGGGCACCGAGCTCGCGGTGGTCTGCGCACCCGACCATCGCGAACCTCCGGGCTCGCGATAGAGTGCGGACATGCAGGGTGCCGTTACGGCCGCCGAGCTCGAGCGCTGGCTCTCCGCACAGACGTGCCGTTGTGGCGCGCGCCGCTTCGGAGCCGAGCCGGCACTCGCGGAGGAGGCCGGACACCTCGTGTTGCGCATCGCCGGATGCATGACGTGCCACGAGCCGACGCACTTGGATGTGGCGCTGCCAGCTCCGCAACAAGCAGCTGTCTCCGCCCTCCTCGCACGGCTACCGGTCGCGCCGTCGCGCGTCATCGACCCCGCGGTCATCCGCGCGCTCACCCCATTTGTCGAATCGGCGTTCCCCGAGTTTGGCTCCCACACCGCCCCCGACTCGATCGATCTGTCGAGCACTTCACTCGGGCCCGACTGGCAGCTCGTCGAGTGGTTGCGCGGCTCTCTCGGCTACGGCCAGGCTCGCTACATTCGCCGCGATGGGGTCCGCGCGCTCGCAACGTTCACGAACCGGCAGTCTTCGCCGCTCGCGCAGGTCGCCGACAAGCTGCGGCTCCCCTCCCCCGGAATCGCGCCGATGCTCGACCTCAAGCAGGTCGGTGACCGTGCGGTGCTGCTCGAGGCCGAGCCCGACGGAGTGCCACTCGCGACCCCCATGTTCCCGGTCGCGACCGAGCTGGCGCTGGCGCTGGGGGGGCGGTTGCTCGAGATCGTTGCTGATGCCGCGAACCGAGGCGCCCGCCTTCGAGGCGTGCGTCCCGAGCTGGTCTACCTCGATCGCGAGCTTTCCGTCCGAGTGGCGCCTCGTGCCGAGCTGCTCGCCGGCGGCATGGCCGAGTCGCGCGACCTCGCGCCTGAATACCCGTTCGAGGCGATCTACCAGGCTCCCGAGGTGATGCAGACGGAGACACCGAGCGCGGCTTCGGACGTGTTCTCGTGCTGTGCGGTCCTGCTCTTCGCCATGACCCGTCGGCCCCCCTTCGCGGCACCAAGCCCGATGCACCAGATCATGCGCATGATGCAGGGACCGCCCGAGTTGCCTGCCGGACTCGACGGCCGCACCGCCGCACTCGTGCGCGCCGGACTGGATCCCGACCCGAAACACCGTCCGAGTGCCCGCGAGCTCGCGAACGCGCTCCTCGTTGCCTAATGAACCGCGAGCAGGTGCAGGAGCGGGTGCTCGCCCGCCACGAGAGTGCGCACCGCGCGCGCGAGCTGGACACGGACATCGGGCGGCAACGAGAGAGCGAGCTGCTCGACGAACCCGCGATCGGTCGCTAGCCAGTCGAGCGCGATCGATGCAAGCGCCAACGAGACCGGCGCGCGCTCGTCACCGGCACGAAGCGCCATGGCGAGCGCCGGCACCGCTGCACGCACGGCACCGTCGCGCTCACCGGTGCATAACAGCAACGCAGCGACGTGGATACCGGTCGCGCCCGCCGCGCTGAGTCGGAGGGCCAGGTACCTGCGAAGCTGCTCGTCGGCACGCTCGCCGGCGGCACTCAAGAGCCCCGTGATCGCGCTGCTCGCACCAGCGGCGAGCACCGCGTCGACCAGCACATCATCCTGGAGCGCATCGATCGCCACGGCAGGAACGCCGTCGCTCTGGTCCTGGGCGACGAGAGCTAGCGCGAGCAGCGCAGCGACGCGAACCGAGATATCCAGGGCACCGTCGTCGGCGATCGCGGCAGCTGCGTCGATATCGCGCGCAACCGCTTCGCGTGCTGCCAGCGCCGCGGCGACGGGACCGCGGGCCAGCTCGGTGAGTAAACAGTCGACGAGCGACATGTCAGGCGCCGAACGTCACGGCGACGCTCATGCGTGGCGGCTCGCTCGGGCCGAGCACTAGCTCGATCGCAAAGGCTTCGTCTGCATCGAACGCGCCGGCAATCTCACCTGCCTGCTTGCCGGCATCACTCCCCGGATGAAATCCGAGCATCATGCGGATCACCGTCTCCCAGCGCACGTGATGCCAGCGCACCGCGAGCTCGAGGCACGGTCGATCGGGAAGGACGGCGAGCGTCGCGTGGCTGTCGCGATCCTTCGCGAGGACATCGTGCAGGCGGTCGACGAGGTTGCACTGCGGTTCGGTCGCCGCGAGCTCGCGCGCGACCGCGGTCAGCTGCGCCCGCGTGGCCGCGCGATCGGCAGCCGTGGCATTGTCCTGCGCGAGCTCGACCAGCCAGGCGTGCCCGTTGCGATCCGTCTTCTCGGCGATCGCGGTCGGACTCCCGAGCTGTGCGGCGCAGTGCCGAAGCGAATCGAGGACCGGCCGCGCGATGCCCATCGCTCCCAGTACCTCGCAATCGGACGCGATGTCCCGGCTGCCGGTCGCGCGGAGCGTCGTGACTGCGCCGCCTGATCCGGCCGCGAGCTCGAGCTCCAGGGTTGGCGTGCCCGCTGCCAGCAGCTCGAAGCGGCGTAGCTGGTCGCGGTCGACCAGCGCGGCGACGCGCTCGTGCGCGACGCGGGTGGCGACCGCGATTCGATCGAATGACGAGGGGACCGTGACGATCACCTCGTTCGCGAGCTCGGGGCCAAGCACCGCGAGTGCCTGGTCGATCTCCCCGAGCTCGATACCGTACATTCCGCCGAGCGCGGCGATCCGGGCCAGCACGTTCGCCTGTGCTGCAAGCTTTGTCACGGCAGGGCCGACCATAGCATCGGCGCACGCCCCCCATACTCGGCGTTACAAGCGATCGAGCGCCGTTGTAAGCTGCCCGCGGTGGCGCGGAACTATCGGAACGTGCGGGAACATCTGGATGACTGCATCGCGCTGGTCGCGCAGCTGTTCGAGCGCCAGATCGTGGCGCACTGGGAGCAGGGCATCCTGCCGCGCATCAAGGACGAGTTCTCCGGCACGTTCGTCGGTGGCAGCGAAGTCCTCGCGCTCCTGCGCGGCGGGACACCCGCCACCCCCGAAGGCGAGCAGCGCATCGCGACGCTCGATGCCGCGATCAGCGCGCGCGAGGAGCAGATCGAGGCCAAGCTCGGCGTGGCCCACGAAGAGGGCGAGCCGCTGCCATTCGATCGTCTGCGCCGAGCATTTGGCCTGACGCCGACGGAGCAACGCGCGCTGTGGGTCTTGATCGCGGTCGAGGTGAGCGCCCGGCTTCGCCAGCTCATGCGCTACCTCGTCAACGAGGCCACCCGCGTCCACGCCGATCTCGGTCTGCTCGAGTTGCTCGTCTACGGTACTCCGCAGACCCGGGACAAGCTGATCGAGGAGCTGGCCCCGGATGGTCGGCTCGCCCGGTATCGCCTCGTCGAACCGATCGGCGGTCGGCGCGCGCAGGAGGAGCTTCCGTTCTTGCTGCGCCCGCTCAAGGTGAACGCCCGCGTGATCGAGCTCGTGCATGGGATCGTGCGTCTCGATCGGGAGGTGGCTGAGGTCGCGACCTTGATGCAGACGCTCGCACCGCACGAGGCGCTGATCATGCCGGACGCGATCAAACGCGAGACGAGCGAGCTGATGCGGAGCGCGGTTGCGTCCGCAGAGCGCGGCCTCGCGGCGCCCGCGATCGTGGTCACCGGCGCCGAAGGTAGTGGTCGGCGGTCGCTGATCTACGGTGCCGCACGCCAGGTCGACAGCGCCGTGCTTCACGTCACCTGTGCTCGTCTGCCCGACGACGCGTGGGAGCTCGCGCGCCTCACGCGAGCGCTCGTGCGCGAAGCGATCCTGTTTCATGCGGTTCCGGTCCTTCACGATGTGGACATGGTCACCGGGGAGGGGCCGAGCGGCCGAGATCGATCGTCTGTCCTCGATCGAGAGCTTCAGTGCTACGTGGGGCCGCTCGCCGCTACCTCCACGCAACGGGACTCGCGGCCTGTCGCGCTCGGCCGTGGGATCGTACTCCTCGATGTCCCCATGCCGTCCGAGGCCGCCCGTGCCGAGCTCTGGCGCCGCGCGATGGGTCCCGAGAGCGGTGTCGATGTCGATCGCGCCGCCGCGCGCTATCCCATCTCCGGTGGGTTGATCCTGCGCGCTTCAGAGTCGGCGCTCGCCCATGCGCATGCGCGCGGCGCACATGACCCGGTGAATGATGATGACATCCATGCCGGTGTACGTTCGACGCTCG